>NZ_JBFWIR010000001.1:0-105765 GCF_050255895.1 Parachlamydia sp. | reverse complement strand
ATCAACACGATTCACTCTTTAATCGCTTTGTAAAAGATGATCAACGTTTTGACTTCAATTCACTGAATCAGCTTTTAGGAGACAAACTGAGTGCTTATGCCTATGACCCCAATGGAAATCTATCCGAACGTCATGATCAAAAATACACGTATGATGCCTGGGATAGATTACTTTCTGTTACCATCGGCAATATACGTTTTAACTACACCTATGACGATCTAAGTCGGCGCCTTTCTAAAGTTAAATCGCTTTGGGATCCATTAACAGACAATTGGGTGACACAAGATACACAGTATTTCCTCTACCAAGGAGATAATGAAGTAGGAGTTTGTGATGCAGAGCAACATTTAATGGAATTTAGACCGCTTGCCCATGGACGTGGTGCTGAGATTGGTGCTGCGGTTGCTTTTGAAATTCAAGGACAAGTATATATTCCTTTAACTAACTTCACAGGGCATGTTCAAGTTCTTTTAAACTCTAAAGGTGAACCTGTCGATATCTATCGCTACACGGCTTTCGGAGAAGAAACCATCTTTGATCCATCTGGGGATGTTAAAAAACCGATAACATCTTGGCGTTTTTGTTCCAAACGAACTGATCCAGAAACGGACCTGATTTATTTTGGCAGACGTTACTATGACCCTCAAATAGCTCGTTGGATCACTGCTGATCCCCTTGGTTATGAAGCCGGACCTAATCTATATGCATATGTGAATAACAGTCCTTTAACTAGTATTGATTTATTTGGTCTTTCAGAGTGGTCTGAATTTGAAAAAGAGCAGACATTACAAGAAATGCAAGATCGAGAAACTGGATATCAGGCGAGCAAAAATTTTATTAAGGGTATTTATAACCGGCTTACAAAGGACTATTCAAATGCTCCCCCAGAAATTCTGAATGGGGAATGTTACGATAATTATTCTGCTGGCAAATTAGGTGAATATACTGTCGATGGAATATTTTTAGCCGCGGATGCCGCGTTGCTTTATAGCGGCGCTGGGTTAGCCTATAAAATAGGTTCTTTAGCGGTAAAAAAAGTTGCGCAAAAAGTAGCTTTTAAGGGGGCCCAAAAACTATTGACAACTGAAGCTGCACAAGTTGCAGGTAGAGGGATTCGTAGTGCTGCTACAAATGCCAGCAAAGTAATGGCGGAATCCGCTTCAATTGAAAGAAAGTTAGTTGTAGAAGCCACTACAACTATACCATCTGCGGCTGAAAATACTGCAAGTGCAACTGCAAAATCAGCAGCTAAAGGAATTTCAAAGCCTCCAGTACGTACTGAACCTATTGATTTAATTGAACAGATAGTATTAAAAGAAGCACAAGCAGGAGCTGGAGAAGAGATTTTGAAAGGCAAAATTAAAGATCCTAATTTTCCTCAAGCGATTTGGAAGAAAGTAATGCATACACCTACTCGACTCGATAATGGGACAGAGATACAAATTCATTACTGGGAACATCGCGAATTAATGCAAAGAATATTATTTAAATTTAAAAACCCGGTTAATTAAAATGTTAGTAAAGTGTTTATATAATAAAGGTGCTAATCTTCCCGAAAATTGTATAGGAAAGTTAAAGGGATATGAGAGAGATAGTACATTTGATTTGGAAATTAATAAAATATATGTAGTCTATGGAATGGTTATTGTCGAAGGATATATTTGGTATTATATTTGCAATAGGAATAATTGTGAATATCCCATTTGGAAACCATCTTCTCTCTTTGAAGTTTTGGATGGAAGAATGTCAAAATGCTGGGTCTTTTCTTGTTTAAAATATAATGCAGAGGATTATGACACTTTATGGGCATATCCTGAATGGGTAAACGATCCTTATTACTATGATCAATTAACTAATGGCGAAGAAGAATATGTGAAAAATTTTAGAAAGTATAAAGTTTTGATGGATAAAGAATTTCCAGATCCATCTGTTCAACAAACAGCAGAAATTGGCGATGAAAAGTGGTTGATTTGTCCAAAATGCGTGGATGCATGGGAATCATCTACAATCGAAGATGCAATGGTAACATGTCCTATGTGCAAAACAATTTATCACAATCCAAGGTATAAAAATGATGATTCTTATCAATTTAAAGTTGTTAATATGAATCATTGAGAAGAGTATTTGGTTTTCAACGTGCATTAGGAGTGACATGCCCAATAAATTAATCCAAATAAAAATAGAAGTTCGTGTCAAACTGACTGGAACTTCTATTGATCTAACAAAAGATGCAAGATCATGATTTAATTGGTATCTTCTATGGCCTTGATTGTTCCTCTTCTAGGCTCAAAAATAGCTTGAATGTCCTGCAAGCGACTGGGGACTTTAGCCATACGCTTATAGATCCTCATCAAGTTTTGCCTAACTTTATTTGCGTCTTGCAAAGCGCTCCAATGTTCTTCCGGAATGTGCCCATTTAGCCATCCTAGACAGCTTGTAATATTGTGACTCCATTCCTCTAAGTGTTTAAATTCTGAGGTAAATTTACCATAAGTATTTAAAAGCAGCCTTTTCAAATCATTTATTTATTTATATGGTTTGCATATAGGTGGTAGCGTCGATTTTCTTGAACAGAAAAGAGATCAGGAATTCAAAGATCGAGTGTCAAGAAATGTTTCTGCATTTGGAAGAGGAATTAAAAACTTTGGGTTCCACCCATTCGATACACTTGACAGACAATTTGGATATGCCGGACAAATTTTCGATGCTGCATCAAACGGGGACTATAGTCAAATTCAGGAACGATGGAATCGATTAGATTATAAGCAAAAAGAAGAATTTATTGCTGAAAGAGGAGGTGAATTGTTTGCTGAAGGTGCCGCTATTTGGCTTACAAAGGAAGCGGGTTTGGCGGCATATGAAGCTTATGGTGTGAGGTTAGCATCATCAACCGCAGGTGGTTGGTTTATTAAGCATAAAGAGAGAGTTGAAAATTTTTTTTCGCTCTTGAGAAGAAATGGCAATCAAGAAGTTTCAAAATTAAGCGACACTGCACGCCAAAACACCAAAGCTATCGAAAATGTATTAGCATACACAAGATCTAATTTGAAACATGGTCAGGAAATGCATCGTTTATATAAACTTGGTGTAGAAGGAGTCAAGAAAGAATTTAGACTACCGAGTGGAAAAAGAATTGACGCATTAGATATGATTAATCACATCATTTATGAGCTGAAGCCGTTTAACCCGCGTTCAATAAAACTAGGAAACAAGGCTCTTGAAATTTATAAACAAGAATTATAAACAATGCCCAGATTCGAAGGCATTGAATGGGAAACAATATTAGAAACTTATTAAGAAGAAAAATGGATAAAGCAGAATTTATACCATTTCCCAAAATTAAAATCATAAAATAGCCCACGATCTTGAGCAAAGCTGGTGAATTTTCCAGGTAGATCAACAAACCAATTCCAAGCATGGCAACAAGCATCTAAAATTGCTTCATATCCATCGTAGCATCGATTTGCTAGCCAATTATCTCGTAACTGTTGCCATATTTGTTCTACAGGATTTAATTCGGGTGAAGCAGGGGGTAATACAAGCACGCTCAAATTATTGAATACCCTAATTTTTTTCGCTTTATGCCAAGTTGCTCCATCCAGAACAACAACTCCATAACGACCTTTAGGAATATTTTTAGAAATTTCTTCCAGGTGGACAAGCATTGCATTTGAATTTGCTGCTGGCAGTACAAGACCCACGCTTTGATTTGTTTTAGGACACACAGCACCAAATATGTAAGCATATTCAAATTGTTGCTGTCTAGTCAACCTTGGTCTTGTTTCTTTTTTAGCCCAAGTACGCGTTAATGTACCTCGTTGGCCTACTCTTGCCTCATCTTGAAACCATATATATTGCTCTGAGCTGAATATAAAAATTGGTTGTTCAATCTGAGAAAAATGATTAAGATGTTTTTCAAACTTTTAAGAAAATGATGATGAATATTTCTGTTGAATTAAAGCTTGAGCTTGAAAGACGTGCTAGACAAACAAAAGACAAACAAAAGACAAACACGAACACACCCGTCTATGTGTTGTTTTAGCAAGAAGTGAAGGGATGTCTCATGAGCTAATAGCTCAAGCACATCGTATAAGTGTACAAGCGTTTATCGTTATCTCGCAGAATACGAAGCAGAAAAGAAAACACAACATGATGCCAGAGGTGGGAGTCAAAGAAAATTAAGCGAATTGGAAGCTAAAGAATTGCATAATTACCTACAAACAACCACTTATATTCATGCTAAAGAAATCTGTAAGTATGTTAAAGCAAAATATGGAATTGACTATACTGTGTCGGGAATGACCTTTTGGCTGAAGGCACAAGGCTTTATTTACAAAGAGCCGATCAAAGTCCCTGGTAAGTTGGACCCAGGAAAACAAGAGAACTTCATTCAAGCTTATGAATGCTTAAAAGCATCTCTCAAGGAAGATGAAGAAATTTTCTTTATGGATGCCGTACATTCGGAATTTCAGTCTAAGGCAGTTTGCGGCTGGATAAAAAAGGGGAGATCAAAACGTTACCGACAACAAGTGCTCAATATCGAATGCATTTTATTGGAGCTCTAACTCTACAAAAAAATGGAATTATTGGTTCAGGAATATGGGACAGTAGATGCAGATAGCATGATTGCATTTTTTTACAGGATTAGAGAGTTAAGATCCACATCATTTGCGATAATGGACGCTCAAATAAAAATAAGAAGGTTGAAGAGTATCTCAAAACGTCAAAGATCAAAATATACTATCTGCCACCCTACTCACCGAATTTGAATCCAATTGAGCGTTTGTGGAAGGTTTTGAGGCAGAAAAAACTTACAATAAGTGTTATGAAAAATTTGCGGATTTTAAAGAACAAGTACGGCGATTCTTTTTTGAAGAAGTACTAAAAATCAAAAACGAATTAATGACAAGTATTACAGACAATTTCCAACGCATTCAGCTAAATACGATCAAGCTTGCTTCTGTTTAAAATTCTCAGATTCAGCTTGGATAAGTATATCTACCTTTTCTGGATCAATCCCCTTGGGTATGATCTCTATAACATTTTCTTTAAAGTTTTTTTAAAATCTTCCTTCCTTCAAAGTCGACCTTCGGATGTTGGGATCTTCCTGTAATCCATGACAAACTGGCACGATGTAAGAGTCTGTACAAACTGCCGTTAGATAAACTTATTCCATAATTTTTATTCACCATCTCCCATATATCACGACCTCTAACCCTGCTTCCAGGGCGATTCTTTTGCATTTCATCTATAGCTTTGCATACCATTTTTTCTGCTTCTTCACAAATAAGACGCTTAGCTCCAGAGCCTCTTTGCTGCCGCAATCCTTCTAGTCCCCGTTTACGAAAATTTTTAACCCACACAATTACAGTGCGGGGCTGTACTCTAACCATACGGGCAGCTTCGGAAAAACTCCTTCCATCTTTTATGTGAGCAAAAGTTAAAAATCGCTTTCTTTCACTTGCAGAACCTTCTGAACGTGCCAATTTGTCAAAATCATGTCTTTTCTGCTCATTTTAATCATGTCCATTTGATGTTCCCATTTGTAATTGACAAATAGAATACTTCAGATGGTGACATTTTAACTTTGCACAAGTGGTGACATTTTCACGTTGCGCTTACACAAAGATTTTATTTGTTGACAAGTAAAATATTCACTTGTATATTTTCGCGGCAAGGATTTGCTCGCAACGTTCTAGCAGGTCTTTAAGCAATATTAAATGGCAAAAACGACTAACATAAAAAGGAGTTCTTATGGCTTTAGGAAAATTATGTTTTCGAATTTATCTTTGCTTATTTATTTGTACAATTGTTTCTCCATTACTAGCAGATACAGTTTCTTCAGAAAAAACTTATGTGCTGCCTTCACAGATACACATCCTTTCTGAGGGAATTTTTTTCGTGAATGCAGAGGGAGAATTAAAATCTGCTTCAGGTGTATTTTTTGATGATGATGGGCTGTATGTTCGACAAGCATTTCAGCAATGCCCATCCTGCCATTTATGGAGTCGAGATGGCTCTCTCCATAGAATAAGTTGTCCTTTTTATACGGGCTAAATAACCCTAATTTGGCAAATTATGATCGCATAAAAACATAAGTTTGACTTATAGAAAAACATTTCTAGGTTTACGAGGATGATCATAATTTTGCCTATTAAATCAATTGCAGCAATTCGTTGTTCTAGATAAAATCTCACCAAAAAATCATATACTCCTGACTAGGAATTAACAATGAACGAGCTCAATCAAAGAAATTTATCTGGAACCAATCGATCTTTTTCAGAAACAATTCGTGCACGCACACAACATCTTTTACAAGCAACTTCCGCTCTGAAAAAAATCGCTGGAGAACACGGAACGGACGCCATTTGCTCTACAGCAACTATTGGTACTGCTCTTCTCGCGATTTCGAAAGTCGCGACTTCTGGAAATTTGCTCTCTTTAGCAGCCAATACAGGTTTATTTCTGGCTGGGGCAACAAGGGCCTATCATATTTTTAGCGATATTAAATCGACGCGTACACAAAGCGAACTTGGAGAACTTTTAAGGGACGTACAGGCCGGCATTGGCGCTTTAGAAATGTATGGAAAGATGAGTGAAGGGACTCTCGCGCAGCTCGAGCAAAGCTTACTATCTGTCGAAAATAAAGCGAATGAAATTGATGCATTTGTTCGTCAAGTTCAAGCTGCTTCTTTGCATGGACGGGAAGATTTACAAATGCATCAAACAGAAGCTCTGAAATCTTATGAAGCATCCAAAACGTTATATGCAAATGCTCGCTGTCATTTTCTCGACAGCCAAACTCTTACCCAACAATCTGCAGCCTGTTTTGAGTCTGTTCAGCTTAAATTCGAACATATTAAACAGCTTGTAGAAAGTCAAACAGGTTCATTGATTGAACGTGTCAATCAACTTGAACAACTTGCTAAGAGCATTGAACAAGAGTGTGAACAGGCTAAAGACTACATGGATCAAGCCCAAGGACAATTAGACAAAGGAATCCAAGAATTTGACAACGCCTCTTTGTTTATGTCTAAAGCCGCTTGTGTTTTTGGACAGCTTACGGAAGGCTCTAGCGCGGAATTTGTGGCCTTAGAATCTTTGGCAGATGAGTTGAGCAAAAAAAATGAAGAATCGCAGCAAGAGATTAGCCA
The DNA here is from genome assembly GCF_050255895.1 of Parachlamydia sp. Classification (NCBI taxonomy): domain Bacteria; kingdom Pseudomonadati; phylum Chlamydiota; class Chlamydiia; order Parachlamydiales; family Parachlamydiaceae; genus Parachlamydia; species Parachlamydia sp. The sequence goes on along the minus strand of NZ_JBFWIR010000001.1, from coordinate 98,611 downwards.
AATGAAGCTTTTGCTCGACGATCTAAAGGCGTGCCATGAAGACAGCCGCAGAATTCTTGAAGAGATGCAAAAAGACAATGAAAAAGCCGCCCAAATTGATCGTGGATATACAAGAGGTGCTGTTATAGCTGGAGGCGTCTTAGCAGGAGCGATGACAGGATTTGGAATTTTACCAGCCATCGTGGGAACGGTTGTGGGAGCCCAGGCTTTCAAAAACAAGGAAATGATTGCTAGAAAGGTTGGGGATTGGGCTTTTAGTATTCCGAATCCTGATGATCCGGAGACAATTGCTGTAGAGCCTTACGGAGTCGCGGTTTCTTTTGATCGAGTTTCTTGTGGTCATTTTAATCGATATGTTAGACGTGTCAAATCTCAAACGACAGGGACAATTCGGGTCAATTTGGGAAATGAAAGTGTGAATTTACGTTTTGATTTTCGTCAAAAAGATCCCATTAGTAAATTAGACTTGTGTGCTCTACAAGAAAAAATGTCTCGCATTCTGATTGAAAATCCGGAATTTGCACTAGCTTCTTCTGTAACCAAAATTTTGAATACTCTGGAAACGTTTGAATTCGACCGCGGTACACAAGGCAAGATCATAGGAATTGTTGAAAAAGACTCTCCCTATTTTGGAAGAATTCATCGATTTTGTGCTCATCTGATTGCAGACAAAGGAATCACGGAAGAACAAAAAGGACGACTAGCTGAAGAGCGCGCCCCTGTAAGCCTTCCGGTGGACATTCCTGCTGAACCTAAAAAAGAAGTGATGCCGCAGCAATTGAGCTATTTAAGCTCGATTGGAGGAACAGCTTGTGAATCTTCGAAAAAACTTCTTGCGGTTGCTTTACTCGTTTCCGAAGCTGTGCATCTTACGCGCAAACATGGAACAGATGCATTGGTTTCAGGTTCATCTGTATTTCAGGGATTGTCTCTCATGATGTCGGGTTTTTCTTCGGGAGAAGCATTATCTTTTCTGACTGGTGCAGGCCTAACAATTGCAGGTGCAAAACGTTGCTATGACATTATCCAAGATATTCGCAATCCGCTTTCTGAAGAAACGCTTTTCAAATTATTGGGAGACACAGAAGCCAATATCGATGTATTGAAAACGATCGGAGAAGCACAATCTGGTGTTCTCTATCAAATGGACAAGACCTTAGGATCTGTCGAAAAACTAGCGACAGAAGTGGGCGATTCGCTTAAGGCTATCCAAGAAATGGCGATGGATGGAAATGAGGAAATTCAAGAGCGTCAAAAAGGGGCGACAGGTCTTTACCAACAAGCAAACAAACTTTTTGTTTCGGCTAGAGCTCACTACGAGACAAGTAAAGTAAAAATGGACGCTTCATCGGAGCATTTTGGGATCGCTGTCACTAAATTTAAAGAATTATCTCATTTACTGCAAAGCAAGCAACACACGTCTGCAGACCAACTGATCCGTTTTAAGCAGCTGGCTGAAGAGATTGATGTCGCGTGCTCCAAGGGCAAAGTGAGCATGGATGAAGCCCGTCAAACATTAGAACAAGGCATTCAACTTTCAGATCAAGCATCTTCTGTCATGACGCAGGCTGCTTTCGAATTTGGGAAATTAAAAGAAAGAGCGAGTGAAAAATTTGTTGCTATAGAGAATCGCGCGCAGACACTTTCGCAAAAGAATGCAGAATCCTTGGAAGAAATCAGGGTGATGAAAGGCCATATTGAAGAGGCGCGTGCCAATTTTGAGGATAGCAGTCAAATTCTAACAGAAATGGCTCAAACGAATCAAAAAGCTCAAAAACAATGGCATGGGTATTCAACTGGTGCTTTGCTTGTTGCAGGGGGATTAGCCGCAGGATTTGGAGTTATTCCTGGTGCCGCTATATCGGTTGTGGCTGCTGCTGTCTTTAATAATAAAGAATATATCGCACATAAAGTAGGGGATTATGTTTTCAAAACACCTCTAACAAATGACCCTTATAAGATTCCTGTGTCCAATTTTGATGTGTCTTTTACTTTAAATAACGTGTCGACTGGTTTTTTCAATCGTTACGTGAAAAAAGAAAGTTCAAAAACGATGGGAACTGTGCGAATTGATTTGGGTGATGATCAGATTGCTACATTCACTGTCAATTTAAATCATGAGAATCCACTTGAAAAATCAGATCAACAACAACTCGTGCAGCTCATGTATGAAAAGTTAAAAACACATCCTCATTATGCAACGAACTATTTAACGATCCTTCACAAGCTAGAAGCTTTGCAAACTGATAGAGATGGGGTAGCACAAAAAGTGATTGGAAATGAGGGGCTTTTCTTTAGACCACTAAAGAGACATTGTGAAGGATTTATTAGAGATTCAAATCAAATTCAAGCCTTAGGCATTGTGCAGAATAAGAGCGCATTATCGTATTATTTTAGTGAAAATCCTAAAGGATGGCTATTTAAGCAACCATCAGGTAACGCTGGCTATTTAACGCTCGATCTTGGTTTAAAGAAAATGACGGTCAATTTTGATTTAGATGCTCCGCAAAAGATTAGCAATGGGGATTTAAGAACCATAAAAAATGAGATGCTTGCTAATTTGAAGAAAGATCCTCAGCTAGCTCCACGCTATCTAGCATTGCTTGAAGAGCTGCGGTCAAAAACGGTGTTAAAAAAAGATCAAACAAGCGTAAAAGGATTTATTGCTAAGCATTATCCATTTATTCAAGATGTGGAAAAGATTTGTCGAGCCATTCCGAGCTAGGCTAAAAATTGAGTAAATAGGTTGCTGAGGAGATGCAAGATTTCCAATTCAGCAACAAATTGATCGCGGCGCGCATCGATGAGATTGACTTTGGCGTAGAGGACTTCAAACTCCGCGTTAAGAATATCGAGTATGGTGCGCATGCCTGCTGATTCTTCCTCCTGTACCCCTTTTAATGCCACTTCTGCTGTTTCTAACTGCGTTTTATAGGCGGTGATTTGGAACTTGGATGTTTCCAGGTTTTCCCAAGCTTGAACGCAGTATTGGCGAATGAATTTTTCGATTTCTAAATAAATTAACCATTCTTTTTGAGCTAAGGCCGCCGCTTCTCGCATCCTTGCTTTGACTCTGCCTGCCTGGTAAAGGGGCATTGTGAAGCTGAGTTCGGCCACAATTTCATTCGTATATTCATGCGGAATTGCCTGATCGCGATTGTGCTGAATCCAGCTATCTAAATCTAGCTCTGGATACTGCTCTCCTTTGATTTCTCGATAGACTTGGATGGCCGCATGATATCTGGCCAATTGTGCTGCTAATTCTTTATTTTGAGCTAGGGCTTTCTCACAAAATGCTTCCACATTTTTAGGCAGGTTTGGGGTAAATTCAGGGAATTCTAAAGTAGAAACTTTTTGGCTAATCAGTCGCTCAAGCTCTGCTTTGATGCTTGTTAAATTGCCACGCGATTGAATCACTTGCGCTTGGGCCCCTGCAAAGCGAGACTTTGCTTGTGCCAAGTCAGTTCTTGTCACATCGCCCAACTTAAACCGATCGGTGACCACTTGCAGCTCTTTTTTCAAATACTCTTCGTTATTGAGATTCGCCTTTAAAATTTCTTGCTCACGTAGCACATCGATGTACAAAGTCGCCGTTTCAAGAAGCTGTTGCTCCATTTCCTCTTCATAGCTTAATTCTTGTGCGAGATACGCATATTTTGAGCCTTTTATGGCAGCTATGGTGCGCCCTCCCCTATACAAGGGCTGGCTGGCTGAAATTCCGATTGCCTTTGGCGTTCTAAAGACAGAGCGATCAGAAGAACGCGTATAGCGAGCCACACCAATTTCTCCATAGGAATAAACCGTCGGACGATAGCCTGAACGAGCCACATCGATCCGATTTTCCGCTGCGCGTACGTTTTGATATTGCGCCTGAATCCCTGGATAGGTCGCCACAAAATGTTCTAAAGCTTCCGTAAGGGTGAGGGCGAACACTGAAGTTTTTATGAGAAGAAGAAATGGAAGTATTTTTAACAATTTACGCATGATGTGGCTCGTTTTCGATTGTCTGAAGCTGCCGATTTAATTCTTTGGCAGTTGTTTCTGGTGAGCTTGTATGGTGAGCCATCCAGACATAAAAGGCGGGGACGATGTAGAGGGTTAAGAATGTGGAAAAAAAGACACCCACAAAAACAACCACTCCAATGCTAATGCGACTTTCAGCTCCTGCTCCGGTGGCAATGACGAGGGGCAGAGCTCCAATTGCTGTCGACAGCGCCGTCATCAAGATCGGACGAAATCGGGAAAGAGAGGCTTCTTTTAAAGCGCTCAAAATATCTTTTCCCTCATCGCGCAGCTGATTGGCAAATTCTACAATTAAGATCGAGTTTTTGGCCGAAAGACCAATGAGCATAATCATTCCAATTTGGCTGTAGATATTGATGGTGATGCCCCACATATAAATTCCCCAGAGACCGCCTAAGATAGCTAAAGGGACAATTGTCAAAATAATAAAAGGATGAATAAAACTTTCAAATTGAGCGGCCAAGACTAGATAGACGATAATTAAGGCTAAGGCAATGGCAAAAAGAAATGAGGCACTCGTTTCTTTATACATGCGCGATTCCCCTTTGTAGTCCATTCGGATCGTAGAAGGGAGTGTCTCAAGTGCTATTTTTTCAAGATCACTTAAGACAGGCCCTAAGGAAAATCCAGGAGCCAAGCTTCCGCTAATTGTAATTGCTCTCAACCGATTAAAGCGGTTCAAAGAGGCGGCATCCGATATTTCTTTCATCCGTACAAGGTTAAATAAAGACACTAATTCGGGTGCGTGGGAAGAGCGTACATAGATCCCTGTTAAATCACCTGTTGTGCGGCGATGATCTTCCTTGCCCTGAAGAATGACGGCATATTCTTCGCCTCGATCAAGGAATGTGGTGACTTTACGTGAACCTAACATCGTTTCTAAGGTCTTTCCCACCATCTCACTTGAAATCCCTAAGCTAGCCGCGCGATCTCGATCGATTTCAACCAAGTATTGTGGCTTGGTTTCTTTGTAATCGTGATCTAAATTGATAACTCCCGGATGGGTTTTGATTTTATCGATAAAAATGTCGCGCCATTTGGCCAACTCGTCATAAGAGCTACCTTGTAAGACAAGTTGGATAGGTTGTCCACCTCTTCTTAGAGCAAGCCCTTTAGGCATAATAGGAATAACTTGCATGCCCGCATATTGGTTAAACCGTTCTGTCATGTCATCTACGATCATTTTAGAGGAACGTGTGCGTTGCTCCCATGGTTCCAATAAAACGACCCCTCTACCTGTATTTAAAGAACCTGTGCTGGAATATCGACTAGGCACAACGAGAAATGTTTGCGTGGCTTCATGGTTGTCGACCAAGGAGATAAAATCTTTTTCGATTTTGCGCATATGCATTTTCATGTATGCGAGACTGGAGCCCTCTGGAGCTTTTAAAAGTGTATAAAAATAGCCTCTATCTTCGAGCGGTTCAAATTCATCGGGAAGGGTCGTGAAGAGTATATAAATAAGAGGGAGCGAAGTAACCGATGTCAGAATGATGAATGTCGGATGTTTAAGCACCCATACCAAACTTTTTTGATAGGTGCCATGGGTCCGATTGATGAATCCACTTGTCAGATTCCCCAAATAGGAAATGGAGTATTCTTTCTTCAAAATTTTAGAGCAAAGCATCGGACATAACGTGAGGGCGACCATACTGGAAAAAGCCACTGATCCAGCTAATGTCAGGGCAAACTCTGTGAACAGTTTCCCGATGTGGCCTTCTAAAAAAGCGATCGGAATAAATACGGCGATCAAAACCACCGTTGTGGCGACAACGGCAAAAGAGACTTGGCGTGTTCCAATAAAAGCAGCTGCGAGAGGAGGCATTCCCGCTTCGATTTTTTTATAAATATTTTCTAGTACGACGATGGCGTCATCGACCACTAGACCGATGGCGAGCACTAAAGCCAACAAGGTCAGTAAGTTGATCGAATAGTTAAGAACGTAAAGGAGAATGAATACCGAGATTAGTGAAATAGGAATGGTAATGGCTGGGATGATTGTTGCGCGAAAACTTCCGAGAAAGATAAAAATGATTCCAATCACCAACAAAAGCGTGATTGCTAAAGTTAAATAGACCTCCCAAATAGCCGCTTCAATAAATATCGAACCATCAAACGATACGACCACGTGAATATCTTTAGGAAGGATTGCTTGAATGGCCTGTAATTCTTTGCGTACGCCTCGGGTGACTTCTAGCGTATTGGCTTTGGATTGTTTGGAGATACCTATTCCAATGGCCGGAAGGCCATTAGCTCGTAGTTCCGTGCGTTTATCTTCTGGACCAATCTCAATTTCGGCGATATCGCCAAGTCTGACGAGATAATCGCCGTCTCCCCGTTTGATCACGAGATTTTTAAAATCATCCGCGGTTTCATAAAGTCGTTTTGTTCGAATGGTGAATTCCCGTTTATAAGACTCAATGCGACCTGCGGGGAGTTCGATATTTTCCCGCTTCAAGGCCTGTTCGATATCATCCACCGTTAATCCACGTGCAGCCAGGGCTTTTCGATCCAGCCAAATGCGCATGGCATAACGCCGCTCTCCTGTGATGCGCACTCGCGCGACCCCATCGACAATCGCAAGACGGTCGACGAGATAACGATGGGCATAGTCTGTGAGTTCCATGGCATTGTACCGATCGCTGGAAATGCGCAGCCAAATGACCTCGTGTGTGTTCGAATCTAGTTTGGTGATTTCTGGGGTATCCGCTTCGGGAGGAAGGTCATTTAAGATGCGTGAAACACGATCTCTGACATCGGCGGCGGCTGTGTCAATATCGCGGTTAATATTAAACTCAATCGTGATGGAAGAGTCTCCATCCTGGCTCTCGGATTCGATGGTATGGACTCCTTCAATGCCACTCACTACACCCTCGATCAACTGCGTGATTTTAGTTTCTACAATATCGGCTGATGCACCCGTGTAGCCAGTGCGGATAGAGACGACGGGGGGATTGACATCTGGATATTCACGTAATGGAAGTTTAAAGAAACAAAGTGTTCCAAATAAGACAAGAAGCAAGCTAAACACAAGGGCAAAGATTGGTCTTTTGATCGAAACATCCGAAATCTTCATATGGCCTAACTTTTAAATTGTTGAAATTCCTGATGAGAAGATTCGATTGTTTTTGTTTCGATAATGGCCACTTTTTGACCAGATTCTAGCACTACACGACTCTCTAAAATCACCCGTTCGCCTGGTTGGAGGCCCTCTGTGATTTCGACCGATCCTGCTAAACGCCTTCCCAATTGAACGGGACGTTTTTCGACTAGCTCATCGGCATCGATCACATAGACCACTTTATCTCCTTTTTTGGATAGAATGGCTTCCTCAGGAAGTATGAGTATATTTTCAGCGGGGAGAAAAATGCGGGCATGTAAGAGCATCCCTGGTTTTAAAAGAAATTTTTCGTTGGGAATGATTGCTTTTGCCGCAAGAGCACGCGTCAGGGAGTTTACACGCGTGTCCATCGCATAAATGGTACCAATGAAAGCTTCATTCGGATAAGCGATTGAAGAGGCCTGAATGGGTTGTCCGACAGATACCAAACCCACGCGTTTTTCTGAGATTGAAAATTCAAATTTAATTTTGCTTATATCGTCTAATGAAGTAATTACTGTACCAGGCGTGACTAAAGTCCCTTCACTGACTTTTCTTAGGCCCAAAATTCCCGAAAAGGGCGCGATGATTTTACGATTATTCAATTTAGCTTGCGCAATTTGCATATTCATCAATTGCTGATCTCGTTTTGTTAAAGTAACGGCAGCACTTTGCGCGAGATTTTGAATACGCGTGTATTGCTTTTCAGCTTCCTCAAAAATAGCCTTTTCCTCTTCAGAATTAAGCTCAACAATCACTTCTCCTTTTTCAACATACTGGCCTTCTGTAAAATTAATTTTTGTAACAGTCTCCGTTACTTTTGCTGAGAGCTGCACTGATTCATTGGCATAAACGGTTCCGATGACGTCAATAAAATCTTGAAAAGGGTGTAATTCGGCAATGGTTACAGAAACAGGCAAATCGGTTGTTTGCCTTTTAGTTATTTTGACAGTTTTTTTTATCTGAAAATGATGCCAAGCCCATACACCAAGGGTTACTCCCAGAAATGCACTACATAAAAATAAAAAGTAGAGTTGCTTGCGAGACATTTGCGCAGCCTCCTTTTAAAATTAAGGAATATACCACTCCAAAATTTTAATAAACTTTTTTTAAATGTTTTACGCAGTCATTTTATGAAAAAGTTTGAGTAAGCTTTATCCGATGATGGGAATTCCATGCATAAGACCAATACCAAGAAGGTTTTTCAATCTGTGTAGTTTCGTACACTATTTGATTATCTTTTTGGGAGGCACGCATTTGGTGACCATGCGGAACTTCGATTTGAATATTGCCTTCAAATGTCACATTCTCCGCAATGAACTCTCCATTTCCATGAATTTTGATTTGCATGGATTCCAAATGATGAATGTCTTGTTTCCAGAACATATTCTTTTGAGAAAAATCAATTCCTTTGTTTCGAATTTTGACATTTTTCAATCGACATTTTCCACTTTGTTCGCCGTAATGAATGATGTCTTCCTTGTTGAGATACCCTAAGGCCCGATCTGCATAGATTTTTAAACTACCTTTCAACTCAACATGGTGAAGCAAAATTTCGGCAATTTCCAAGATAAGTTCGCTTTGATGGGCCATTTTGCCTTGGGAGATTTTTTGTGCAATAATGGAATGGAGTGGACCGAGGGCTGGATGAAAAAGTGCGATAAAAGAAGGTCCTTGTTTTTGGTATTCTTCTTCGGATGGCATAGCAGGCATTTCGAGATGACACTTCTGACTTAAAAGAGCATGCATATTTTGCATCAGATCATAGAAGCACTTTTCGGGGGTTTCGGCCAGAGAACCATTTGGACAAAGGCTGTGCTTGGTGACAGAGATAGTCTTAAGTCTTTCATGATAGGTTAAATAAGTTTTTAATACGTGATAGTCTTTCGGCTCTAATCGATGATCGAAATTGTCAAAAATTGCATCCGCAATATTCTGCATTGTGGTTTCGAGTCTTCCGGCGGGGATTTCTTTTGTTCCTTCTACACATTCCACCGATACGCTTGATTTCATATTGATGAGTTTTCCCGGCAAGGGATGTGTCTCAATGATTTGTTCAATTTGTTGCAAATTTGCGAATAAAATATTGGTATTTGCAGGGAAAGCGGAATAGACGCTTCCTTCTTTACAAGGGATATCACTTAAGCCACATTTTTTAAATTCGGTATACTCAATATTTGTTGTACAGTACCGATATGTGCCATTGATTTTGTCCTCAACCACAACATTCATCCCTTCGGCAGTATTGAGATAGCGTGGACAGGAAGCAAAACCAAACACTTTGTTTTGATGACTTCCAATACCGACGAAACCGAGCAATGTATCATCTGTTCCAGCAAGTGGGTTGTTGATCTGGCGGATTAATGCATGGGGTCTTTTTTTCTCCTTCAACCACTCAAATAAACCCGCATCTTTCGCCAGTTTCCAAATCACTCCATGCCCTCCGGGCTTCAATTTTAAAGAAAAAGGATCTTTTAATAACCAATGTCCTTCTTGTGTGATCACGGGAACAAGAGGTTGAATGAAAAGAAATACGTTATCCCGTGAGCGATTAAACCAGAGATTGCGTTCGCAAATTTGGTAGATGTGCTGATGGTTATTTTTTTCATGAGAAGTCATCATCGCAACCGGCGTGACAAGTTGCTTTCCGTAAAGCTTATAATAAAGGTATTCTTGCCCTTGTAAGTCGCGCAGCAAACCTTCTAAAAGAGTTCTTCCACAAAAAAGGAGTTGTGCAGCGGGTAAAGGTTCTCCTGTGGTTTCATCCATTAAATTTAGGCGGTCCCCGGCGCCTCCGACAGGATAAATAAGTGAGAGGGAGGAAAGATTTTCAATGCCCCATTTAACGGCTTGCCAGGTGTCATCATTTTCGTGGGAAAAATCATATCCTTCAGGGTTATGATAGGAACGATTTGGATGTTTAGCTGGAGGATTTTTTTGTTCAAGAATAAGTGAAATCACGGCGTGATGATAACCAATCAGTCCTCCCATTTCTTGATAAAAACTTTCAATGGGCAGCAATTGTTCCAACAGCAGATTAAAATTGTCTGCGTCATCTTCCAAAATCGTTTCTTCTTGAAAAAAGAGGTGTCCTTGCCCAATAGCTAATAGAGATTTAACACATAAGATTTCGGGTTTAGAAACTTCTGTAATAAAAGGATAGCGTTGAATCAGTGCTTCAAATTCCTGTGCAACCTGTTTAAAGTGTGTAATCAGTTCGATCTTTTTCTCAATGGGAGGGGTTTTTTTGAGAGATTCAATGAGAGGTTCGAGTTCAGCTTTTTGTTTTTCAAGGGATAAATTAGGGGGAATAGCAATCATACTCATCTTTGACCATGTTGAAATTTGCCCAAGGTTGCCATGTTTGCACTCTTTTTCGCAAGTAAGCAATTGCATTCTGTAAGATATCTTTTCAAGTTTATTCTTATGGGTTTATAGAGTGATTTGTCCCGGAAATTATTGATCCAACAGGCTAGGAGATAGGTGTGTGCTTGTGTACGAGAGAATAAATTGTTTTGACTAGAAAATAGTAACAAAGCTAAAAGAAACCTCTAGAATGAACTGTGCTCAACTAGAAAATCAGAGATTACTCTTTGAATGAAGAAAGCCAGGTTATCAAAATTAAGTTGAATGACAAGAAACCTATAGGAGAAAAAAATGGCCAAAGAAAAAGAACCAAAGAAAAACTCAGCATTTATGAAGCCGGTGAATCTTAGCGAAACTTTGGAAGAGCTCATTGGAAAAGGCCCAATGGCTAGAACAGAAGTGACAAAAAAAGTATGGGAATACATCAAAAAACATAAGCTTCAAGATGCTACAAACAAACGCAATATCAACCCCGATGCGAAATTGGCTAAAGTTTTAGGTTCCAATCAGCCGATTGATATGTTCAAAATGACAAGCAAAATTGCGAAGCATTTGAAAGAAACAGAAGTTGCAGCGAGCCATTAATGTTCATTTCGCAGGGTGCTTTCTCGCACCTTGCTTTTTTTAATTCCCTATCTCTTTTTCTTAAAAACAAATTCTGTTTTTTAACTCCCTAATCTTCTATACTTATTCTCTTTTTGGGAATTATTAAAAGATATGGAAAATTTAGCGATTAAAAAATCCAATAAACATTTCCATCAATGGTTATGGGATGCCTGGTGCATTTTTTCTGTTGTAGGAATATGGCCGCGTTTTATTGAGCCCAATTTAGTGGAAGTTTCCCACGTGGATGTGGCTATTCCCCATTTACCATTGGCTTTGGATGGATTAAAAATTGTCCAGTTTAGTGATTTGCATCTAAATAAATCTGTTTCCTCTTTTTTCTTAAAAAAAGTCATTCGCAAGATCAATCAGCTCAATCCAGATCTCCTTTTTTTTACTGGAGATTTTCTCTGTAAGTCTGTTTTAGACGATCAACAAAGAATGAAAAATTTTTTTAACTCCTTAAATGCATGTTATGGTTGTTATGCAATTTTTGGAAATCATGATTATGAAAAATGCATTTCGATCAATCATGAAGGCGATTATGACGTTGTTGAAAGCATTCAATCGAACCTCATTCGAGGCTTTCAGCGGCTCCTCAATGATGTCCCTGTAACAGGAACAATTGTTGAGCGTGCAAAAAAAGTGGAACTGCACCCTGAGCTTTTAACGGTTTTGCAAGAGACATCTTTTAAAACCTTACACAACGAAACCGAGCAAGTTCAAATTGGGGATAGCTTTTTAAATATTTGTGGTTTGGGTGAATACATGGCAGGACGCTGTCTTCCTGAAATCGCTTTTAAAAACTATGATAAGCAATATCCGGGAATTATTTTAGCCCATAATCCCGATAGCTCAGCCTTACTTGAATCATATCCAGGAGAAGTGATTTTGTCAGGGCACACGCATGGATGTCAAATTAATCTCCCTTGGATGTGGAAGAAATTTACCAAACTGGAAAACATGTCTCTGCGAAAAGGGTTTTTTAAGGTACGGGATAAATGGTTGTATGTGAATCGAGGGGTTGGGGCAATTATGAAATTTCGGTGGTTTTCAGTGCCTGAAATTTTGTTTTTAACATTGAGGAAAAAATCATGACAGTCAGCGTTATCCTTCTAGCGGGAGGAATCGGTGCTCGGATGCGTCAAAATTTGCCCAAACAATTTTTGCCACTAGTTGAGAAGCCTGTTGCTTTCTATAGTTTAGAGTGTTTTATGGAGCTATCGGAAGTTGGAGAAATTGTCGTCGTGTGTGATCCCGCTTATCATGCTTTATTTGCCGATTATACGCAGGATACGCGTGTCCATTTTGCTTTGCCTGGAGTGCGTCGACAAGATTCCGTTTGGAGTGGTTTACAAGCAATTAAACAAGCTTCTCAAATTGTTTGCATTCATGATGCGGCAAGGCCGTTTATTGATCATGCCTTAATTAAGCGTGTTTTAAGCGCTGCGAGTGAACATGGAGCGGCTACGGTCGGCATGCCTATTAAGTTTACCCTCAAGCAAAGTACTGCCACAGGTTTTGTCGATAAAACGTTAGATCGCTCTTTGTTGTGGGAAATTCAAACACCTCAGGCTGTGGATTTCCACTTGCTTTATCAAGGATTTGACAAGGTGCATCAAATGGGCATCGATGTGACAGATGATGTCTCAATTATCGAGCTTTTGGAAAAGCCAGTCAAACTTGTAGAGGGCGATTACGCTAATTTAAAAATCACGACTCCAGAAGACATGGTGGTTGCTGAGCAATGGCTTGCCAAAAAGGTGGGTGATCGTGTCTTATAAGTTTAAAATAACTCTGGCTTATGATGGAACACATTATAGCGGCTGGCAAATCCAACCTAACGCCTTGGCCATTCAAGAAATTGTGGAAAAAGAAATCGGAAAAATTGTGCGACAGCCAGTTCGGGTGGTGGCTTCGGGGCGAACAGATGCGGGTGTGCACGCCAGAGGGCAAGTGGCTCATTTTTCTACCAATGCAGAAATCGATTTACGCCGCTTTTTAGTTTCCATTAATGGACTTTTGCCGAAGGATATTCGAGTGAAAGATATTTGCCAAGTGCCCCCTGATTTTCATGCGCAATATAGTGTGAGTGGTAAAGCTTATCATTATCATTTAACTCTTTCTCGCGTGCAAAGTCCTTTTTCTCGCTTTTATGCTTGGCATATTCGACAAAAATTAGACTTATCGCAACTGCAAGTGGCGGCTCAACTTTTTGTGGGAACGCACGATTTTACCTCATTTGCGAATGAGGCGCATCGAGAACATCCACAAAATGCTGTGCGCACGATTAAAAGAGTGGACGTGATCATGGAAGATGAGGGTTGTCGCCTCGAATTTGAAGGCGATGGATTTCTCTACAAAATGGTTAGAAATATGGTGGGGATTTTGATAGAAGTTGCCACTGGCTATCGACCGATAACAGACATTCCTGCAATTTTTGCTGCGAAAGATCGTAAAAAAGCTGGCAAAGCAGCCCCACCGCATGGCCTTTTTTTGCATCAGGTGAATTTTCCTGAAGGCGTTCTGAGTTTTCCTCATTAAAAGGTTGCGACACTTTCAACGCTTGCTTATGGTGGAAGCGTATAAGGGAAATTTATATGAAACATTTTTTTTCTTATTTTCTTGTCATCTTTGTTCTTGGGATTCTAAGCTCGTGCTCATCGCCTGATCAACCTTTGGATTCCCAACATGGCTACCAAAAAGGGGAATATCTTTATCGTGTGCACGATGAATATTTATTCACTATTCATCCTCCAGAAGCTGCGCAGGCCCAAGTCTACCCGTGGGAAAAAAATGTGATTGGAGGATGTCCAAAAATTACCAAAGAATTTTTCCGCTGCAAAGGAAGTGGTCTAAATCCAGAACATGTTGTGCAAAATGAAAAAGAAACCAAGCGTTTCTATGATTGTGGGGGAAAGCATAGTTTGCCTTTGCGTGAAGGTGAAGAATTTATTTATCCCGTATTGATCGATCTATTGAATCATATTCAGGCGAAGACAAACAGCAAAGTGGTGATTACATGTGGGCATAGTTGTCCGGATCATCATGCTTATTCTGATCAAACTCCAGACAATCGCTATTCAAAACACATGATTGGTGCGGAGGTTGCTTTTTATGTGCAAGGCATGGAAAATAGCCCTGAAGTCATTATAGATTTGATAAAAGATTTCTATAAAAATGAGCCTAAGTATTTGAATAAAAATGAGTACACAGAATTCAAGGCTTATGAAAAAGATGACACGAATGTGGTGACTAGGCCGATTTATAATAAAGAAATTTATATCAAAATTTTCAAGGAAACGGAAGGGCGCAATTTTGATAATAGGCACCCCTATCCGTATATTGCCATTCAGGTTCGGCATGATTTTGACCAGAAAACGAAAGTGGCGTATTCTTGGAATGCGGCCTATCGAAATTATTTGAGATGGTAAGTTCGCAAAGCCAAATATGACTTTTTTGCTTGCGTGCTAAAAAAAGAGCTGGCAACCTTACTACTGCTCTTTATTTGTAGAATTTAAAAAATTGAAGAAGGACTCATCCATGTTATTAGACGATTACGAAGAATTTAGTGAAAGCCAGCTTAAAATTCTTGAGCGTTATGTAACGAACACTCACAGCCATGTTTTTGTTTTGCGAAACCTGCCTGAAGTGATTAAGGGTGCTTTATTTTCACGTTACTCAAGATCTACACTCGGCTTGCGCACACTTCTTCTTAAAGAATTTATCTCGAATAATGACGAGAGTGCTTTTTCAGCCATTGCAGGGGAGTCAAGTGAGTCTTCTGAAGGGCAAAATGATCAAACTGTCGCTATCCGAAAAGCTCAAAATTTTTATGATCGCATTTTGGATGGGTACGGTGACGATTCCATTGGTGAACTAGGAGGAGCGCATCTAGCCATTGAAAATATTTCCATGCTTGCAGCTAAATTGGTAGAAGATGCGCGTATTGGAGGATCTCCTCTCGAAAAATCAACCCGTTATGTGTATTTTGATCAAAAGGTGAAAGGGGAATACCTCTTTTATCGTGAGCCCATTTTAATGACATCTGCTTACCGAGATTTGTATGTCAATACCTGTAATATGTTATTTGAGACCTATAGCAAGTTAATCCCTCCCCTTACAGAAATGATAGAAGAGAAGATGCCCAAAGATCAGGCAACTTCAAAATCTGCCTATGCTGCTGCAGTGCGTGCTAAGGTGTTGGATTGTTTGCGTGGATTATTGCCTGCGGGAACACTGACGAATATGGGGATTTTTGGGAATGGACGTTTTTACGAACAACTCATTCATAAAATGCACTGTAACAATTTAGCAGAATTACAGGATCTAGGTAAACGGGCATACGATGAGTTAGGCAAAGTCATTCCTTCTTTTATTCGTCGTTCTGATCTCTCTCACCATACACATCAAAGTTTTGCGCGTTATTATGAAGCAATGCAAGCAGAATTATCCGTAGTAACTGCTCAAAATACCAATTTCCCTGAACGCTCGATGGATCAAGGCGTCAAACTGTTGTCTTCTGATCCGGATGCTGTGGTTAAAGTGGCGGCTGCTTTATTGTTTGCCCATTCTGATAAGGGATACCATGATCTTTTACAATACTGCCGTAGTCTTCCAGAAGAGGAAATTGCGCGTATTTTGGATGCGGGATGCAGTGCAAGAGAAAATCGACGCCAAAAGTCGCCACGTGCTTTGGAGCATGCAGATTTCACATTTGAAATGGTGACAGACTTTGGTGTGTATCGCGATTTACACCGGCATCGCCTGCTTACACAAGAACGACAGTTCTTGAGCTGTGATTATGGGTTTTATGTGCCACAAGAGATTGTGGGAACCGAATTTGAAGAACAGTATCTGCAAGCCTTGCATACAGCTAAAGAAGCCTATGATACGATATCGACAGAATTGCCGGAAGAAGCTCAATATGTAGTCCCAATGGCTTATAATATTCGTTGGTACTTTCATGTGAATTTGCGTGCATTGCAATGGATTTGCGAATTGCGTTCAGCTGCAGCCGGTCACTCAGGTTACCGCCTTGTGGCGCAAGAAATGGCCAAAAAAGTCAGCCAGGCATTCCCTCAATTTGAGCGTTTTTTCAAATTTGTCGATTTCGAAGGGTATGATTTAGGGAGACTAGATCAAGAAATTCGAAAAGAAGAAAAGCAGTCGCGACAATAGCTTATGCTATTGACATATTCGCCAGCCGAGCTGGCGAAACGTATTTCTTCTTGTGCAATCCTATTCCATCTTAACATGATAACCAAGGTCAACTAGGCGAATCGCCAAAGAAACGATTCTTGCTAAACGATAATGGTGGTTTAACCATGAGGCATTATCTCGGTAAACTCTTTGCCATGTATAATCGGGTAATTTAAATTTCAAATGAATGCAAGTGTGTGCAGGAGAAGGTGAGATTTCTGATTTTAAAGAAATTTCATCGGGTTTCTTGTTTTTGAAAAGAGTTTGTGCGTTTTCCAGCATTTTTAAAATAGTTGGAATATCGCAGGCTCCCGCAGGGATTTTTTCCCCCTTTTGAATTTGTACAACAATATGAGTCATCCTTGTTTTTAAGCTTTTATCTAAAAAGGATACAAAACTGGATGAATCACCAGGAGAAGCTCTGCACGGTTTTTTTAATCTTTGCTCAGAAAGTTTCATTCCAACTGTTTGAATCAGGAAATCTTCTAAAGCTTCTGGAAGTTCTGCGGGAGGAACTGATTTTGGTAAAATTTCAGCATGAATATCACGAGACTGAGTTTGTGCGGGATAATGAAGGAGTTTTGGAAAAACAATCTCAAAATTTATTTTAGAAATTTTTCTACAACAATCACATGTGATGGCTTGCTGATAGCTCGATTTTTTTTCGAAACCACTATTCTTAAAAGCCATCAAAGAAATATTTCTTTCAAAAAAACTTTTGCGCTTAGTTATAATAGACTTTAAGATTTCCAGCTCTTTTTTAGGATCAATGACCCGCCAAAGGGTTTTAATATAGGGCTTTGAAATTGTTAAGGCATCGAATTTTTGATAAGGTTTAATTTTTAGTGTATCAGACTTGATTTTCAAATTCGCTTTGACAGGTTCTCTTAAGGGAACCAAAGTATACCATAACAAAGTGTTTAATTCCGGCCAGGCATGTTCAAAAATGGCATCTCTCACGGCTTTTGCAATCTCCAAACGAACTTCTCTCCTTATGGTGACTTCAAAACGCAAGGCAAATTTCTGCACAAATTGAGCCCAAATAATGCTAGCTTCAGGAAGTGAATCTGATGGATTCATAAAGACTTTGTATTTTTTTAAAAGAGTAAATGCATTTTGAACAATTGTTCTCACCTGAACAAGCACTCTTTCGTTGTCGTTATCATTTGTTTGATAAGCTTTTTGCATATCTGTTGCTGCTAGATAAGCTTTGCGCATTTCAAGTTCAAAATGAAGCGGGTTTCCTGGTTGGTGCAGCCTGTCGTTAGGGGGTAAAAAACTTAAAGTGTGATCCAAAATCGTTTCAGGTAAATTTCTTAAGGATTGATACAAGTCTTCACTATAGAGGGCGGTAATATTCATGCTGGATCCTTTTTGAGAAATGCTAAAATGCAATTGCAAATGATATAAGCCTTATGTCCTTTTTTTGCCAAATTTAAAATCAATGGATGAGAAAAAAGCGGGATAATCGGAAATAAGAGGTACAGCTAGATAGATATGCGACTATGTAAAGATGTACATGGAAGGGCTCGAATAGACGAGCTAAAAGCAAAGGTTATGCTTATAAAAAACAACGCTGGGAGATTTTTCAATAAAAAAATTGCCATGCATGTTACTGCATGGCAAAAGCTTTATTAGTTGGGATTAGGTCAGAACACTAACATTGCGACATTTTAATTCTTGTTCTAATTGATGGATATGATACATTAGAGCGTTTTTTTCATTCTGTAAGGTTTTTTGTTTGCCATCGAATTTTTTATTATCATCATCAATTGATGAGGCGAACCAAAGCAAACCACCCACAGGGATAATACATTTTGCTAATCCCCGCATATTTTTTAGCGTGTGGGAAAGTTTATATCGCGAATCAAGTCTTTTTTGTTGGTGCCTGAGACGAGTTAAATCTTCTGCAGTAAATTTGGTGGTTCTGTCCATATACGAAGGTGTATCGTTCCGGTTAAGGGCAATGCCCTGTGCATTTTTTGTATGACGCCAATGGTAGTTTAAAGAAATTGCATGCACTGTAGCTTTCACCGCTAATATAGGTTGAGCGACAACTCCGACGACAGGGTGAGTAAGAACAAAACCTGTAAAAAGAGAGAGATTTAAAGCTGTACGGGCGGTACTTTTAATACTCATATAAAAACCTTTGCTTGTTTATAATGAAAGTTATATCTTAAATGATTAATTTTAAAATGTCAATTTTTATTTAGGATTAATTAGTTTTGGTGTCTATAAAAGATTTAATTAAATTGTCGATGTGTTGTTAGTAGCAAAAGTCTACTGAATGCATAATTTCAGTAAACTAAAGATTAGTAATTACATTTTGATTGATCTTTTAACGATGAGCAACAACAGTTGCCTGGGCATAGCCGATGTGATAAAAGTCCTTAACTCTGATTAGTGGCGTTTAGCGGGGTGCGGGGCAGATCATGCAAGCTAAAGGCGGGGGTATTTTTGTAAAACAACGTTATATAATCTCTCACAAATCAACGAATCCATCCAGTGGAACAGTAAATAAAAATTGCCATGCAGTAACAGGCATGGTGAAACCTTTGATTGGTGGAAATTAGCTCAGGACAGTGATATTCCGTGCCTTTAATTCTCGTTCTAATTGATTGATGTGGGAAGAAAGAGACTCTCTTTCTTCCCAAAATTTTTTTTCTTCCCCCTTAGATTCGGAGAACCAATTATTTAGTGACGCACCAAACCAGAACAAACCAATCACAGGGATAATGCATTTTGCGAGTAATCGCATATATTCTAACGTGAGAAAAAGTTTATCTCGTGAATCAAGTCTTTTCTGTTCGTGTTTGAGACGAGTTAAATCTTCTACGGTAAATTTGGTGCTTGTGTTCATATACAGTCGATTAAGAGTGATACCCTGTGCATTTTTTGTATGGCGCCAATGATAGTTTAAAGAAATTGCGTGCACCGTCGCTTTAACTGCCAATATAGGTTGAGCGGCAATTCCCACGATGGGGTGAGTCACAACAAAAACAGAGGCAACGATAGCTACTTTTAGATCCATATAAAAACCTTTATTTATTTGATAAAACACATTATAAATAATTGATTTTAAAGTGTCAATCTCAATTCAAGGTAAATTAATGTAGATTAATTAGTTTTGGATCTATAAAAGATTTGATTGAATTATCGAGATGCTGGTAATAAGAAAGCTTGCTGAAATGTTACATTTCAGCAAACTAAAGGTTATGAATTACAGCTTGACTGATCTTTTCCGCACGGACAGCAGCCACCTTCTTGTTTAGAAGATGTGTGTTTACCAGGGCCGTAGTCGGTATAGTAAAAATCTTTTCCTCTGATCATTAGACTGCTTCCTCCTCCGGGACCTCTTCGCAGGGTATCTTGCGAGCATGCAGGGCAGGTGACGAGTGGTTCCGCCGTAATTTTTTGGCTAGCCTCAAAGTTGTGGCTGCACTGTTGGCATGTATAGTCATATGTTGGCATACATATATTCCTTTTGATAAAAAAAAGAGGCATCTTTTGATGCCTCTGGAAATATTCGAAAAGAGGGTTACATCATGCCCATACCGCCCATGCCACCCATTCCCATACCTCCCATTCCACCCATGCCACCCATACCGCCCATAGCGTGCATGTCTGGTTGCTTGGATTTAGGTTCTGGTTTGTCAGTAATGACGGCTGCGGTTGTCAACAAGAGCGCTGCGATAGAGGCAGCATTTGTCAAGGCGCTTTTTGTAACGCGTACCGGGTCAATAACGCCTGCTTGGACGAGATCGCAGAACTCATCTGTCAACCCATTGTAGCCATGAGCTCCCTGTGCTTCGAAGATTTTCTCTGCAATGAGGTTGCCTTGCTTACCGCAATTATTGGCAATTGCCGTAGCTGGTGCAAATGCTGCAGATTTAATAATGGCTATGCCGGTGGCTTCATCACCAGAAGCTTTGAGGTTGTCAAGAGATTTGACTGCACGTAAGAGAGCAACGCCTCCACCAGGAACGATCCCTTCAGCTACAGCTGCACGTGTTGCGTGCAATGCATCTTCTACGCGTGCCTTTTTCTCTTTTAGCTCTGTTTCTGTCGCAGCACCGATATTGATGATCGCAACTCCACCAACCATTTTTGCCAAACGCTCTTCGAGCTTTTCGCGGTCATAATTGGAAGTTGAAGGATTTGCAATTTCGGCTTTAATTTGATTAATGCGATCTTGGATTAAGCCGGCATCTCCCATTCCATCGATAATGGTGGTTTCTTCTTTCGTGATTTTGATTGTTTTGGCTCTACCGAGGACGGATACATCTACTTCCTCGATTTGCAAACCAACTTCCTCAGAAACAACTGTAGCACCCGTTAAGATCGCAATGTCTTGAAGCAAGGCTTTGCGACGATCACCAAATCCAGGAGCTTTTACTGCACAAACAGGTAGACCTGCTTTGAGTTTATTGACAACCAGTGTCGCTAGAGCTTCGCCATCGATATCTTCTGCGATAATCAAAATAGGGCGAGCGCCTTTTTCCATGGTTTTTTCAAGGATGGGAATCAAATCTTTTGCGGATGATAATTTTTTATCTGTCACGAGAACAAGTGCGTTTTGCAGTTCAACAGACATATTTTCAGGGTTTGTGATGAAATAAGGGGAGACATATCCTTTATCAAATTGCATCCCTTCCACAACATCTAACGTCGTGTCAATCCCTTTTGCTTCAGCAACTGTAATGATTCCATCTTTGCCAACTTTTTCCATTGCTTTTGCAATGATTTCACCAATTTCTGGATCATTGTTAGCAGAAATGCAAGCAATTTGTTGGATTTCTTGAGAAGTATTTACAGGGGAAGCTAAAGCGGTTAGTTCTTTGTTGAGAACCTCTACAGCGCGTTCGATCCCTTTTTTTAGGCTCATCGGATTAGCTCCAGCTGTAACACTTTTCAGCCCTGCGCTATAAATTGCTTCGGCTAACACGATAGCAGTTGTTGTGCCGTCGCCTGCAATATCGGATGTTTTGGAGGCAACTTCTTTGACAAGTTGAGCTCCAATGTTTTCGAATTTATCTTTTAAAGAAACTTCTTTTGCAACAGTCACACCATCTTTTGTTGAAAGCGGGGAACCAAAGCCACGGTTAATGACAACGTTGCGTCCTTTTGGGCCAAGTGTCACTTTGACAGCTTTTGCTAAAGTTTTGAGCCCTTTAGAAATGGATTTGAGGGCTTCTTCGTTAAATTGTAATAATTTTGACATGAGTCAAACTCCTGTAATGAATGGTAAAGGCTCGATTTATGCAAAAACGCCTAGGATGTCATCTGCGTTGAGAATGAGATAAGTTTCTTCATCTTTAGGACTTTTAACTTCTGTTCCTGCATACGAGCTAAACAGCACACGTGCCCCTACTTCGAGAGAAACAGGTTCATGTCGTCCGTTTTCGTTGATTTTACCAGGCCCTACAGCAACAACGATCCCTTCTTTGGGTTTTTCTTGGGCTGAATCAGGAAGTAAAATTCCTCCTTTTGAGGTGGATGCTTTGGTACGTTTGACTAAAACACGATCTGCCAATGGTTGAATATTTGCCATGATTCATTGCTCCTCTATACAAAATGTTTTCTTGTCTTTTACAAGCTAGATTGCAAGTGGAAGGGTTTCAAAAAGGCCTACTCACTTGAAGTTATAAAGCGTATGAATAAAATTGATTTATGTCAAGAGTGGAAGATGCTGTTTTTAGCAGATTGGGGTATGGAGTGCCAATATATAAAAGTTGACTTTAATGTAGGTAACTTGTTAATTCATTCCCAATCGAGGTGTATTTTATGATAGCAATTAACCCATATCGATTCCCAGAAAGTTCTATGAAGTTCTCTTCATTTCAAATTGTGAAAGATAAATTAAGTGTTTTGGTCGATTATATTCGCGCTTTTGTGAAAGATCTAGGGGCATTTGTTCTCCGCGTTGTTACCTATCCTTTTTCTCTTTCAGATAAACGCCCTAAAGTTGTTAAAGAAAAGACTCCCATTTTGTTCTTACATGGATTTGCCGATAGAAGTTCTGCTTGGATTTTTTATCGTTGGTATTTTGCGCGAAAAGGCTATTCTGTCCACTTCTTAAATTTTGGATCGCCCTTTCATTCGATTGAAGAATACGGGGCAAGGGTTAAAGAAAAGGCGGAGCAAATTGCCAAGGAATCAGGAACGGATCAATTAAACATCGTGGGTCACTCGATGGGTGGATTGGTGGCATCTTACTATGCGACAGATTTGGCACCGGCAGCGAGTGTGAAAAAAATTGTGACTCTTGGAACCCCTTTAGTCGGCACAAAAGTGGCCTCACTTGGAGTCGCTCTACGATTAGGAAAATGTACAAAGCAAATGCTATTTCAATCTCCATTTGTCCTTGACCAAAACCAAAAAAATGAAGCAAGTAAAACGCAGTTTTACCATTTTGCAGGGGTGGGAGATTTATTTATTCAACCCAATGACTCGGCCTTAGGCCTAAATAGAAATGCGACACACGTCAATTTTCGAGGCATGGGGCATATATCCTTTTTGTACTCTCGAAGGGCTTTAAAGCAAGTGCTGAAGGCTTTAAAAGCTTAATTCTGTTCCCTTATAATCCGTGAGCTTCGGCTGTTTGTGTAAAACAGTGCGCAGATGAAGAAGAGCGCTGTGATACACACAACAATCCCGCCTGTTGACAAGGCGATATCGTATGCTGATAGGACGTGACGTGAAACAGCCACGCCAATCAAAGAGGCTAGAATTCCCATTCCGACAGCCAATGCGAGCATGACTTTTAAACGCGCGGTTAGAAGTCTGGCTGTTAAAGGGGGGCCTGTAATGAAAGAAAGGACCATTAAAACACCGACTGCACGAAATGCCCCAATAATGGTAATCGAAACCAAGGTCATTAACAAATAGTTAAAGATGGTCGGAGAAATACCTAAGGCATGTGAGAGGTTAGGGTCAAAAGTCGTGATTTTAAATTCTTTAAAAAACAACCACAGAACAATTAAATCAATGATGAGGATAAGCCCTGCTAAGTAGCTGTCTTCAAGGTGCAAGGCATCCACATTCCCCATCACCACTTCAGTGCCGATGTGTGCATTACGAGTCAAAACCGTTACCAAAATAATCCCCGCTGCGAATAGGGTGGTAAAAATAATTCCTGTACTTGCGTCTTCTTGCATTTTGAGTGTTTTGGTCAGAAATTCTGTTAGAAAAACGGTCACAATACCCATAATAAATGCGGCAAGCAGCATCACATGCAAATTGATGGAGATATCTTCCGCTATTTTTCCTGAACTGAAGAAGGTGTGAGAGAGGAAAAAAGCTCCCACAATTCCAATTAGAATGGTGTGAGAGAGAGAATTTGCGAGCATGGTCATTTTTCTTAAGACTAAAAAACACCCTATAAGCGCTGCAGCTGCTGAAATTTCGATCAGAACGATCATTTGGATCTCATCACTTGCCAGTTGATTGAGTGAAAGCTGCCCCGTTGCGAACAGAAATAGGCGAGTAATCAGCGTATAAAAAAAGTCGAGAAATAGATTGCCTGAATAAGGATTCAGTGTGTTTTCCATAAGTTTCACCTAAAAAGAAGGGCTTGGGGGAATGGGCTGATGATGAGGATCTTTTTTGGGGTCTTTTAAAAGCACCGTTAGCTCTTTTTCCAGTTCGGGGGTGAGAATGTGCTCCATTTCTTCCGCGCTGCGATGTACTCTTTCTGATCCCATTCCTAAGTAATCTGCTAAATAGACTTCCCACAGGCGATGTAAGCGCACAATTTGTGCGGCGCGCGCTTCACCGTCGACAGTTAAGGCATAGGCATTATGGTGATATTGCTCAACCCAACCATTGTGAATAAGCCTCATGAGGCAGAACCACAAGTAAATACGTGAAGCGCTTTGAAATTCAAAAATGGTATCCAAAGAAAAAGGTTGTTTGCCCCTTTTCTGCCACATGGCTTTCAGCAAGTTTTCGCTAATGCAGCGATCTTGAAACAAAAAAATACGTATTAAACGGAGTAAATATCCTCTTTCGGGGGCAAATAAGAGAGAAAAAAGACAAATTACGGCTCCCACTAGAACGATCATCGGCCCTGTTGGAAGAGAAATGCGTGCTGTGGGGTATTTTTGAGCAAAATAGGTGCTGCCCTCGACCGAAAAATAGTTGCCAAAGAAACCACTGATTAAAGCAAAGCAACCAGCTAGCATAAACATATGGCTCAGTTTATTCGTATACTGACGGGCAGATGCAGCTGGGATGACGAGCATTGCAGACATCAAGACAACACCCACAGAACGAATTCCCGCAACAAGCGCAAGTGCGATGAGGATGAATAGGCAGGCATCGATTTTTTTAATTGGAATACCTAAACTCTTCGCATATTCCCGATCAAAAGTGATGATTTGCAGTTCTTTATACAAAAATGCTAAGAGTAAAACGACAATTAAAGAAAGAATGGCATATAAAATGACATGGTAATCGTTCATCGTGGCGGCTTGGCCATATAAATAACTTTGGCTTTGTTTGTAAAAAGAAGGCGAAGCAAACTGTAAATAGCTGGCCAGCGTCACCCCAACACCAAAGAATGTTGCAAGAATAAAACAAAGGGCTGAATCGGTGCGGATGTTCCACTTATTTTCTAAAATTTGGATGCACCACAAACTAATTAATGCTGTTATAAAAGCACCCAAGATAATTAAAGTTGCTATTTGCAATTCGTGATCTTGCTCTAAAGGGATGATAGCAGCAATAATCACTCCAAAAATCACCCCTGGATAGGTGGCATGAGAAAGTGTCTCTCCAATCAAAGACTGTTTGCGTAGAAAGACTATAACTCCTACAAGAGCAGCGGAAAAACTCATGAGCATGCATCCGATAGTGGGTGCACGTAAAACAGGATCTAAAAAGAATGAGACGAATGTATGCACAAAGTTCCTTTAAGACATTCCGGACGTTTTCTGTTGTGAAATTTTCAACGCCTCATCAAATAAGGCGTAGCTTTTCCCGTAGGCTGTATTAAGATTTTCGGGTGTAAAAACATCTTCTGTAGGACCAGCTGCAACGAGTCGCATATTCAGTAGAATAATCCAGTCGAAGTAGCTACGAACCGTATTCAAATCGTGATGCACAACGAATACCGTTTTCCCTTGGTCTTTTAATTGATGGAGAAGATCCATAATGATCCTTTCAGTAGCCATATCGATTCCTGTGAATGGCTCATCCATTAAATAGATATCAGCATCCTGCACAAGAGCACGAGCGAGAAAAACTCTTTGCTTTTGCCCGCCCGAAAGTTGATTAATTTGCCGATCAGCAAAAGTCGACATTCCTAGAGTATTTAAGTGATGCTCAGCAGACATTTTATCGGATTCTTTTGGGCTATTCCATAAGCCAAGGCTTCCGTAGCGCCCCATGAGCACAAGTTCTCTGACCGTTATGGGAAAATCCCAATCGACTGTTTCTTTCTGGGGGACATAAGCAACCTTTAAGCGCACCTTGTCTAGGGGGCTACCTAGAAAAGAAATTTTTCCAGAAAGTGGTTTCAAAAGTCCAAGACATGCCTTTAATAGCGTTGTTTTGCCTGCCCCATTTGGTCCAATGATTCCGACTAATTGACCTGTGGGAATGTTTAAGGAAACATCCCAAAGAACGGGTGTTTTGTCGTAATTGACAGTTAATTGGGTTGTTTCCAAAGCATAAGGATGTTTAGGATCAGGGGATTTTGACATGGCAAGACTCTTGGATATGGATAGAGTATTCAGGGGCATCTGGATAAGCAATCAGATAATGTTTAATTGTGCGCGCATTGTGCTGGATCATTTTAATGTATGTATCTCCATCAGAACCAGGAGGTCCCATGGCATCCCCATACAAGGGGACCTGGGCCATGATCAAATTGAGGCCATGTTCTTTTCCTGCATACACGATTTTGCGGATAGAATCTTTGCTGACATTAGATTCTGGGAAAAGAACGTGAACTTGGTAATTTTTTAAATGGTCGATCACATTTTGGATATCTACAGCACTCAATTGACTATCTGGGGCCAGGCCTTCAGGAGCTGCAAAACGGTGCTTCCATTTATGGGAAGATAATTCATCTTCTTCAGCAAGGTAGGCTCTTGTGAAATAATTAAAGGCATCATGGCTAGTGACTAGGAATCGTTTGGGGCAAGGAATTTCCTGCATATCCTTACGAATTTCTTGGTGGACCTCTAGCAAGGTTTTTTGTAAGGTTTCTGCCCGCTTACGATAGATAGGGGCATGTCTGGGGTCAACTTCAGAAAGTTTTTCTGTAATAAAGGGAATGGTTTGGGCCCAAAGAGACATGTCCATCCAGATGTGGGGATCAAATTGCCCATTTTCTTGCAAAATCACAGAAGGATTTTGACCTAAAATTTTGTTGCCCAAGGGAATAGCTTTAGGACTTTTTTGCAAATATTGTTTCAGGCTAGGCCCATGCTCAAGCTCTAATCCATTCGAAAAGATTATTTGGGCCGATGTGAGCTTTTCATCATCCCCTTTGACTAATTGATAAGAGTGAGGGTCGAGCTCTCCAGGAATTAAAATACGCGTATCTATATATTCCCCTCCAATCGTTTTCACTAAATCATTAATCATCGCAGTTGTAGAAAGCACGGAGATTTTCTTTTTTTGAGAGGCGTCAGAATGATTTGAATGCGGTTTTTCAGAAGCACACCCCCAAAGCATGAAGCTAAACAAGCACAACAAAAGAAGACTAGGTGGTTTCATTTTGGGTCCTTAAGTGGAAAGCATGAAGAAAATCGTAGCAATAAATGCCATTTGAACATCCTGAAGAAAAGCGAATTTGGAGAGCATATCTTCCTACGCTGGTAATTTTAAGCGCGGTGAGATTGTCTGGACTATTTTGGGGTAGATTTAAACGCTCTTGATTGGCGTCATCCCAGCATCCCGCACAAGGGCAGACGCGTTGAAGGTCAGATAAGCGATAGTTCATGCGATGTCCATCGTTCCATTCAATTGAGAATGTGTGATTATCCTTTTGCTGAATCGAGCAAATATATAATGCGGGTGTATGTGTCATTTAGCCATTTCCTTCCAGTTCAGTTCAAAATGAGAAAGTCCTTTTTTGCTATTTTCTTTGAGAACTTGCACATGGTCGACGAGTTGACCCGCTGCATGTTGAAAAGACTGAGCACTAGAGGATAAAGGGGTTTTAGAAAAAAGCGAAGACCCTTCATCTCCACTGCGGCAAATCTCCGGATCGATTGGGATAGACCCTAGAAGAGGAGCGCCTATTTCCGTCGCTAATTTTTTGCCTCCACCCTCTCCAAAAAGAAACCGTTTTTCTTGAGAGCTTGGATCTACATAATAGCTCATATTTTCAATAATGCCAATTAAAGGGATTTTGACTTGATTAAACATATGAATGGCTTTTCGAACATCTAACAAAGAGATTTCTTGAGGCGTGGTAACGACAATTGCACCTGTTAAATTGGCCTGTTGTGCCAATGTAAGTTGAATGTCTCCGGTTCCTGGAGGGAAATCCACTAAAAGATAATCGAGCTGTCCCCAACTGACATTTTGGATAAATTGTGTGATCACATTATTGGCAATGGGAGCTCTTACCACGGCAGCTTCGTTTTCGTGTCTAAAATAAGCGATAGAAATCATTCGAATCCCTTGGCAAAGGGCAGGGGTAATCAAGGCATCTCGCTGGGTGGGAAGGCGATCCTCCGGAAGCATTTTGCGAATGGAAGGACCGTAAATATCGGCATCGAGAATCCCAACTTCGTATCCTAGTCGTTTCAAGGCCAAAGCCAGATTGACTGTCATTGTCGATTTTCCAACGCCACCTTTACCTGCAGCGATTGCAATCGCATTTTGAATAGAAGGAGTTTTTGTGTTGTCAAACATTTGGATTGGCATGATGAAATCCTTTGTGGAGAGCAAAATATACAAAATTAAAGTATACAAGATGTAATTTTACCTGATTTACCCTTTCCTATCAAAATATATTAGGGTGCTTTTTGAAACTTGCTGCGTATTAAAGGGGGAGTCTAAATAAATGGGAGGAAGAGAGGGCTTTTATCATTTTAATTTAGGAAAAAATACAGGCTTATCTTCTTCCAATAAACAGGGTGCAAATGAAGTCGATTTTTTTATTTGCTAGAAAAAATTTGAAGAGTAACAAAAACCTTCGATTATTTAGTTAAGGTGTGCAATCGCTTAAATATGATGAAATGTTGGTGAAACGGATTAATGGATCATTAAAGTTTGAAAATTGTTCATACTCGGACAATTGAATTATTTCTAAGTTTTCCTTGAATTTGTGTTGCATAAAAATCATATAACTCTTTAAGTTCCTAATTTACTAATTTGAGTATAGAGGAAAAGCCCTCTGTTTGTGATTTAAGCCTTATTTCACTGAGAGAAAACAGCAAATAAGATGCGGAAGTTTTGGATACTCAGATCATGAGATTTATAAGAGTTTGTGAAAAAGAGATGAATGCAAAAATTGTAACAACCGAACAATTGATTAATTAGGCATTCATTTTCTCTAAAAGCGAATTCGAATCGTAAAAAATTTCTTTTTATTTTTATAATTACTCAGTTTTTCAGCTGAAAAATTGAAAAGCCAAAGCGCTTGATTTTAGACATTAAATTGAATCGATATAACAATAAGGAAGGTAGAAATGACTCAAACATTAGAGAGAGAAAAAGTGAAAGTCGACGCCAAGCAAATCGAAGCGTTGATTCATGCTGCGGTAAGAAAAATAGCGGGAGATAAAGAAAATGACATTTGCCGTTATTTGCCTGTTGATACAGGAGGTTACATTCACCATTTTACAATGCGTAAATTAAAAGTCGAAGATCCAATCGAGTTAGCAGGTTTAATCCAGAAATACATTATCGATCCTGAGGCTCCTGCACTCGTGACTCCAAAACCAAGAGCTGCTAGAGGTTCAAGAAAACGTCGTGATCAATTCCAGTTTTCTAAGCAAGACATCGAGCGGATGTTAAATATGGCGCGTTTGGCAGGAGACAAGGACATGGTTAGAAAACTAACACCTAAAAAAGATCTCCGCACAATTAAAAGAGAATTAATCGCTTCTATTCGCCATGGAAAAATTGACCCTGAATTGTGGAATTTGTATGTGGAAGTTATTACAAGTCACCATAACCAAATGAATGCAATTCCCACTTCTACAGCTTTGGTTTAAAAAGAGCGTTGAATAGTTTTTACATTTGATCCACGAAAGCACTCTTATTTAGGAGTGCTTTTGTCTTTTTATAGCTTTACTTTTCAAACATTTTTCTTGCCTTTTTAATGGAAAGAGTTTAAATTCTTAAATTTAGAGAATAAGTTTATCGCATAAAACGAACATTCGTTTTGTAGATAATTAGAATTGAAAAAATATGAACTAGTTTGAGGTTGATTTTATGACAAATGAATCCAAGCCAGAGTTTGGACCGTTGCGCTCCTTTTTTTGGCCTGTGCATAACTACGAGTTGAGAAAACTCTTGCCGATGTTTTTGATGTTTTTTTGTATTTCTTTTAACTATACAATTTTAAGAGATACTAAGGATACATTAATTGTGACTTCTTCTGGTGCAGAAGCGATTCCATTCTTGAAAGTTTGGGGCGTTGTACCTGCAGCCATTATTTTTATGTTGCTTTATGCAAAATTAAGCAACATCCTTAGCAAAGAAAAACTTTTTTATGTCACAATCACTCCGTTTATTGTTTTCTTTGCCCTGTTTGCTACAGTGCTTTATCCAAATAAAGACTTTTTGCATCCGACAACTTCAGCAGAATACATTCAATCTTTCTTACCAGAAGGCTTGGGTGGCTTAGTTGCTTGCTACCGTAACTGGACATACTCTCTTTTCTACATTCTTTCTGAATTGTGGGGAAGCGCTGTTCTTTCCTTGATGTTCTGGGGCTTTGCAAATGACATCATGAAAATCACAGAAGCAAAACGTTTTTACACTTTGCTAGGATTAGGAGCAAACGTGGCATTGCTCGTTTCCGGTCCTGCGATTATGTACTTCTCTGATATTCGTAAACATCTTCCAGCTGGTGTAGATGCATGGCAAGTTTCCCTTAACTACTTAATGGGATCCGTTGTTCTTGCAGGTGTTTGTGTGGTGGCTGTTTACTGGTGGATGCAGCGTAACGTGATGACAGATCCTCGTTACTATGATCCAAGTGATGTAAAACAACCTAAAAAAGCAAAAGCTAAAATGTCTATCATGGAAAGCTTCGCATTCTTAGGTAAGTCCAAGTACATTCTATGCATCGCAATCTTAGTGATCTGCTACGGGATTTCAATTAACCTTGTAGAAGTAACCTGGAAGAACCAGCTTAAATTGCAATATCCTAATCCAAATGAATATAACACATTCATGGGAGCCTTCTCTACATTCACGGGTGCTATCACGATCATTATGATGTTCGTTGGTGGATACATCGTACGTAAGAAGGGATGGGGATTTGCAGCGATGACAACTCCAACTGTATTGCTTCTCACAGGCTTAGGATTCTTCTCCTTCGTGATTTTCCGTGATTCTCTACAGGGATACATCGCAATGTTGGGAACAACTCCATTGATGCTTGCTGTTGTGATTGGAATGATCCAAAACATCATGAGTAAATCGACAAAGTATTCCTTGTTCGATCCGACCAAAGAAATGGCTTATATCCCTCTTGACCAAGAGTCAAAAGTTAAAGGGAAAGCGGCTATTGACGTGGTAGGAGCTCGTCTTGGAAAATCCGGTGGTTCATTCATTCAGCAAGGTCTTCTTGTGTTCTTCGGAACAATCAGCGCAATTACTCCATATGTTGCAGTTGCAACAATTGCAGTAATCGTTGTATGGATGATCGCAGTACGCTCTCTGAATAAGCAATTCGTTGCTTTGACAGGGGAAACTATTGCGAAGCCTGCAGTTCCTGTGGCAGCAGTTAAAGCCGCAACAGAAACAACGGCTGCATAAGCTATCGCTTCCGAAAGGGATCGTAAATTAAACCAGCTATAAGCTTGTCTTATAGCTGGTTTTTTTTGACCTGCTATTTTCAATTACGTGATAGATTGCCTTTTTCTTTCTAAATTTCACATTGATAAAAAACGGATTAAAATTTTTTAGAAAAGATGCAAACGAGGTCTATTTTTTTGACTGCGAATGGATGTGTATGTGGTTTACCAACCATCTTATTATCATTCCAATCATGGGAACACAGGACCCTTCAGGATGCTGCCCATTATAGAGATTTGGCACAGAATCTGAGGAGCAGCCAGCTGAATCCTCCGATTCCCAAAAGCATCAAAAGACCCATTCCTAGCTGAGATTGGTTTTCAACATTCATCTGTTTTGCCTGATTTAAAAAATATTGGCGTTGCCCATTGGTCAATGTGACTACAGATAAAATTCCATCTAACTCCACGATTTGTTCTGTGTTAGGCAGGGCGAGAAAGTTTTCGATGAAAATTTGCTTATCCATTTTATTTCCAATGCAACAAGACTTGAGATTGGGTTCTGCAGCAAGAATCCATCCCCCTTGCGGGTTTTCATAGAGAAAACCGCGGATTTTGATCGCTGTTTGATCACTTAATTGGGCTATTTGGTGAAATGTGGCGGGTTCTGAACTCATTAAAAGGGGGGTATAACAAAGAAAAATTAATAGTCCTAATTTCTTAAACATGCATTTCTCCAATTGAAATAATAACTGCTCTTTTTCTATAGTTCTCTTTCAGCAAACTTCGTTGCCACCAGCATTGCATATAGGATCTTAATGGGAAATTATTTATTCACTTCCGAGTCTGTCGCTGTCGGGCATCCTGACAAAATCGCCGATCAAATTTCAGATGCTATTTTAGATGCCTGTCTAGAGCAAGACCCTCTTTCTAGGGTCGCTTGTGAAACCCTTGTGACATCCGGTTTGGTGATGTTAGCCGGTGAAATTACCACAACCGCCAATGTTAACTATCAGGATGTTGTGCGGCAAACCATCCAAGAGATTGGCTATCATGAAAGTTTCCTAGGATTTGATTTTCGTTCTTGTGGAATTTTAACTTCTCTCCACACGCAATCTCCTGACATTGCCCGAGGAATTCATGAAGAGACGCCCGATGAAATGGGTGCAGGAGATCAAGGTTTAATGTTTGGCTATGCTTCGGATGAAACGGAAGAGCTGATGCCATTGCCCATTGCTCTTGCACATGCTTTTGTAAGGGAATTGCGCAGACTCAGAGTTTCCAAAGAATTGCCTTATCTGCGGCCGGATGGAAAGACACAGGTGACTGTTGAATATGATGAACATGACCAACCTGTACGCGTACATAATGTGGTGATTTCAACGCAACATTCGGCAGATGTCGATAATCAAACCATTTATGAAGATATGACGCGTATGGCGTATCGTATTGTTCCGCCGAAATTTATTGATAACAAAACCCTTTTCTTTATCAATCCGACGGGCCGATTTGTTTTAGGCGGGCCTGTAGCTGATACAGGTTTGACAGGGCGAAAAATTATTGTCGACACATACGGAGGTATTGCTCGTCACGGTGGAGGCGCTTTCTCAGGAAAAGATCCCACAAAAGTAGATCGCTCTGCTTGCTATATGGCTCGGTATATTGCGAAAAATATCGTTAAAGCAAAACTAGCCAAACGTTGCGAAGTCCAATTATCCTATGCCATCGGGGTGTCGCAACCCACAGCTTTGCATGTGCAAACTTTTGGAACCTCTAAATATAGCAGTGAACAGCTTGAAAAAGCGATTCATGCGGTTTTCCCATTGACTCCTCATGGATTGATCGAAATGCTCGATCTGCGACGGCCCATTTATAAAAAGACGGCTTTTGGCGGGCATTTTGGTCGAGAAGAGCCTGAATTCACATGGGAGAAAACGGACCAGGTGCATGCTTTGCAAAAGGCAATCGAAAAACATGTCCCTTAATCGAACAGAGATTGCGCATCTAATTGTCGAGTTGCAATGTCTTCAGGGAGCTCAAATTTTAGATTGCATTCAAAAAGAAGCCCGACAGCTATTCCTCGTTTTTAAAACAACAAAAGGGTCTATCTTGACCCTTTTGTTGGGTTTCCAAGAGCCTTTCTTACGCTTTCACTTGACGTCGCAAAAACAGCGTGTAACTCATGGTGAGCTGTCGCGCAAACTTTATTTTTTCTTGCAAGACAGCTATGTCATGAAGATCGAACAACTCAATGATGATCGTATCTTGCAAGTGACCTTTCAAAAAGAAAAACAGCTTTATCGTTTGGTAGGCGAGTTTTTTTCTAAACGTCCTAACCTGTTCTTGCTTGATTCTCAAAATCATATCTTGGCAAGCTTGAATTCTGTTTCAGCAGGTGTTTATATTGTACCTTCGCTTCGTCCACCGGATTCATCCGCTCCAAATGCTCCCATTTTATCCAGTCAAGAAATTGAAAGCCGCTATCTTGTACTTGAGAAGGCTGCGGTTTTTCAAAAAGAAAAGCAATCTCTGCATCGGGAGATTAGAGACAAAATAAAAAAATGTGAGAAATATAGGCTCAAACACACCCAAGAATTGCAACAGCTTGAAAAATGGAAAGATTTCCAAGAAGAAGGTGAGTTGATTCAAGCGAACTTATTTCGTATAAAAAAGGGCATGGCTTCATTAGAAGTGGAGGACTGGTTTCATGCAGGGCAATTGCGCGTCCTAACTTTTGATATCCATGAAGAACCTGCCGAACGCATTGCTCAGCTGTTTCGACAGGCAAAAAAAAGGAAGGGTGGGATTGAGCGTTGTCAGGCTCAACTTATTCAAGCTTCTATTGATTTGGAGCAATGGGAAAGCGCTTTAGTCCTTGCAGAAAAAGCTGTGACGGAAGTTGATTTACAAAATATCCGTAATAAATGGCTCCTTCACCGCCCAGCCGAAAAACAAAAGGAAACAATTGCCCTTCCTTTTTTTGAATATCAGTCTGAAGTCGGCTTAAAAATTTGGGTGGGAAAAGGGGCTAAGCAAAATGAACGCTTAACCTTTTCTTATGCAAAAGGATCTGATTGGTGGTTGCATGTCCGTGATTTCCCGGGTGCGCATGTGGTGATCCGCGTTGCAAAGGGACAACGACCAGATAGGGAATCTTTAAAAGATGCCTTTCAACTCGCATTAGCCTATAGCAAAGCTAAAAATCAGGGAAAGGCCGAAATTCTTTTGACCCAATGTAAACATGTGTCTCGTTTTGGTCGTAAAAAAATTGGGCAGGTCCATGTCTCTTCGCACGAAATTTTTCTAGAAAGTTTTGATTCCGAACGTTTTCAAAAAATTAAGAACAGAAAAATCAAATAATTTCACTCATTTCAAGCTTCTTTTTGAATCATCTTTATCCACAAAAAACCTTTAGATTTAAGAGAGAATAGGTTAAATATGATGGATTGCGCTTTAGCCAAGCTCCATTCTTCAACTTTTCATTATATCCATTCTTTCGCGAAGAGCAATTGGCTGAGTCGTTTTTGAAAAGGAACTCTAGATGAAACCTCTCATGTTTTTTGCGTTATTAATCTGCATTGCAACTGGCTGTTCACGCCCATATTGCGATTATGCCATTGTGGGTGCAGATGAATTTGTCACGGATTCGTATAAAATTCGTGAAGGGAAATTTGGCATTTTAGAAATGGAAGGAATAGAGACCGGCTGTATTCCCCCTGAAGCAATGGAAGAGTATCAAGATGCCATTGCGGAAGATGACGTGTTAAATGTCGTTGTTTATCATCCGAAGCGAAAAGATTTGATGGAATCTTTTCAGTTCATTAATGACAAAGTGGGTGGATTCAGAGTTTATCAAGGTCGACTTGAGCTTCCGGATATAGAATCCGTCTATGTGGAAGGGCTTACATTAGAAGAAGCTCGCATGGAAGTTCAGGCACGCTTGAGCGAACATATCCAAGATGCAGAAGTTTTCATCGGTTATAAAGATCGTTTACTCAGAAAGGTGGAATTGGCAGGGCTAGTCAAAGTCCCGGCAGTACCAGTCGATGGAAAAATCCGGTTATTTGAAGTTCTCTCTAAAGCCAGTCCTCCTCCACAAGCCAACTTATACATGAGCTATGTTTTGCGCAACGGAATGCCCATGGCTGTGGATATGTATAAATTAATGAATACGGGAGATATGAGCCAGAATATCGTCATGAGAGGAGGTGATAAAATTTTCATTGCAAGTCCTTCTGACGCTACCGTGATGTTGATGGGAGAAGTTGGCTTACCGACAGCTGTGAGCCTTCCTTATGGCTTTATGTCTTTACGTGAAGCTTTAGTGGCTGCTAGAGGGATTCCCTATACGGGAGATCGACGACGCATTCAGGTCATTAGAGGCAACATCCCTTGTCCCAAAATTTACGTGCTATCTTGGGAGCACATTATTCACCTTCCCAACAACAGTTTACTCCTCATGCCAGGAGACACCGTGTATGTTTCAGAAAAACCAATTACTGCTTGGAACCGCTTTATCAACCAATTACTCCCAAGTTTTCAGGGAGTGCAAGCAGCTTATGGCGTTTATCGCCTAACAACAGATTAAGGTTTGTGCATATGGATCGGAATGAAGAGATTTTTTTAGTAACCTTTTCAGATTTCTGGGCGGCAATTAAAAAAGCCAAAAAAAAGCTCCTATATGGAGCTCTTGTATTTGCATGTTTAGCCTTTTGTTATGCGATTACACGGCCGATTGAATTTGCTGTAGAAGCATCATTCAAAGAGAAAGGAGCCAAAGATTCCGGCTTAGGCAGCAATGTATTTTCTTCTCTTTTAAGTGGAGGAGAGGCGGGCAAAAGTGAAGCTCTTGTGGTGATGAAATCTAATCGATTGCTTCAAGATGTGATTAGAGAGCACGGTATTCAAGCGGATTTGCGTCAAGAAGGGTGGACCTTTCCTTTGTTCAAACGGATGAAGAACAACCTTCGAACAGAATATGCCTATCTACGCAATCGCCTAGCTCCTGCAGTGAAAGACACACAAGAAAACCTTGTTGTGACAAAACTGCAATATGAAGGGGAAATTCCTCTTGTCCTGACACTCAAATTTTTAACAAATCATACGTACGAGATCACTGAAAGCCGATTTGGATTACTGGGAGAGGGTACTTTAGGTGAGCCATTTGCAAATGAAGCATTTCAAGTTATCTTAGATGGGGGCGCTGTTGAGCCTCTGATGGGTCAAGAGTATACATTGACAATTCGAGCGATCCGAAATGTTGTTAAAGACCTGTTTTCAAGATTAAATATCGAACCAGACACACAAAACCGCAGTATTTTGAAGCTCAAATATCTCTGTCCAAACCGACAAGAGGGGTGCAAGCATTTAAATACAGTGATGGCTTTTTACCAAGATTTGTTAAAAAAAGAACATCAACGTGTTTCGCAGGAGCAAATCAATTATTTGGAAAAAAGACGAGGGACAATGCAGTCTGGCTTGCATGACATGATGCAAGTTTTTGCCGATCGGGTATCCTCAGATGTGGTGAATACAGGCTTTACGAATACAGAAGAAGGAATGCGCTTTCTCGCGGAAGCACTCCAAAAGCACAAACAAAAATTACTTGATATCAATTTAGAGATTGAGCGATTGGAAAGAGCGCAGAATGGAAATATTGTTTTTCTCGACCGCTATGGTTCTAGCGATCCTCAAGTGATTAATGCCATACTATCTGAAATCCGCAATCTCAAACAAGAATGTGATGGGCTTAACTTAGTGGTACGTCGTAATTCTTCGTATCAAGATCAAGAGCAGCGGGGTCTCTTTTTAAAGCAAATTCAAGAACATGAATTAGCCCAAAAACGTGTGGATGAAGCTAAATGGATTTTGGCACGTTTAGAAGAGAATAACATTCAAGAGATTAAAATTCAGCAATTAGACAGTCCAGATTACTTTGTGAGCCTATGGAATAGTAAACTTCAGGAAGCTTTTCAACGTTTTGAGAGCTGTTCTTTAGAAGAAAGTGCTTCTCGAGAGAAAGAATACAATAGTTGTAAAGATAACTACATGGCTTATCTGAATCAGTTAACACACTACTTTGAAGTCTTGGAAAATACATTGCATGAAAGAATCTCTCGGCAACAATTACCTCAAAAGCAGTTTCAAGGAATTAGTCTGTCCACAGCCAATTCATTGTATGTGCAGATAAGCACGGAAATGAGTCAGGCGGAAACTCTTTTGAAGCAACGTGATTTTATCATTGCTCAGTTGGAAGATGAAACATTTGAAATCAGTTCCTTAAGTTCAGTGTTAACAGATTCAGTTAGCCGTCAAATGATTGATCGGGCCAGCACACTGGCATTGTCTTTACAAGACCAAGCCAACCGAAGCGCGAAAGAGCAAACGCGATTAAGAGAAGAACTCGATCTTCAGAAGCAATTTTTAAAAGCCCACTTAAACCAAACGCAACAGCTCACCCGTTTGCAAATCGAGCTTCTCACAAGCAAGATTTTGGCCTTACAAAATGTGATTTTGGAGTTAAGCCAACAAAAAATCTCCGTTCTGGAAACAAATCTAGGAGATTTTATTCAAAGTCGTTTGGATAATTTGCACGAAGAAAATGATGCTGTGCAGCAGCAATTGAAGGATTTACAAGGTCAGTTGAAACAGTTACCTTCTCGTTGGATTGCGGAAAAGCTTGTAAATTTACAAATGGCATCTAACCAAGCTATGGTTGAAGAGTTAACACGTTTAGTGGAAACCAAAAATACGGCGAGCAATTTGGAAATTATTCAATCGGCACCTCTGGATTTGGCCGAGCCTCCTCTTCATCCACGACCACCTAGATTATTGTTGATGACCTTTCTTGGAGCTTTTCTTGGGGTTTTCCTTGTTGCAGGTCAAGTTGTTGTTGAAACAATTCTCCGCGGAATTCAGGCAAGCGAGGAGAATCTTACTGCCTCAGGTTTTGAAGTGTTAGGGCGTTTGTCTCCGACTTTTCAGGATCGTGGAAATCATCCATTGAATGAGCAAGACTTAAGTACACTGCGAAAAGCAGCAGCTTTTATCCACCCTGATAAAGAGCTTCTAGATAAAGAGAAAGTGACGCTATTCATTGAAGGAAATGGAGCAGAATATTGCCGCAGTTTAGCGAGTTTGCTTGCAAAGACAGGCTTTAAGATCTTAATTCTTCCTTTAACGCAAATGCCAGAAAGCTTAACTAGTGACGCGGGTTTAATTCCTTATCTTGAAACTGGGAAAAAAGCCCCAACAATTGTCAAGTGTCCATTTTTTGATGCTATACCGGCAGGTGCGAGCTCCCGTTATGAGGCAGAGCTCTTGACATCTTTGCGATTTAATCAATATTTGGAACCTCTTTTACTGGACTACGATTGGATTTTTGTGGTGAGTCATGCATCAGCCAAGAGTGGGGATGCCAGAATGCTACTCGGCCATTACCAACGTGCCATCATTAGTGTCACGAATGAAACAATTGATGATCTAAGAGACTGCTGTGCATTCATTTCCGAAAAGGATCCATCCATTCAACGTGCCTTTATTTTTTCTTAAGCAGATGCCATTTTACGATTAAGATTACTCGTAAAATGGCGTTCCTAGATTAGGCATTAGACTATTTTTTCACTTAAGAGGTTCATTTGTCTATTTTCCGAGTTCTTTTTCTTCTAAGCATTACTGCTTTTACTTCGGTTTATGCAAATCAAAAAGTAGTTCTCTTCAATGACACTTCTGCTTGGTATCATTGGGGATGCACAGGAACAAGTACAGCTTTAAAAGAAGGAATTCAGGAATTGGGATTCGACATACAAGCTGTTCCTATCAATGTAACCTATGCTCTAAAACAAGTTCCCCAGTTCGAAGAATTCAACGATCTCCAGAAATTTGATCAATTCTGTGAAGAAAACAGGGAGACCATTGAAGCAATTCAAAATGCTGTTGCTGTGGTGATTACAGGAGAAGGGACTATTCATGATTTACGGTCTGGCCCTAAAGCTCTTCTTTATTTAGCTCATATTTCTAAAAAGTTTTTTGAAAAGCACGTAGAGATCATCAACCATTCCGCTTATCCCAAGGACGATCCAGGTCTATCTGCTTGTTTTTTGGAAAATTTTGAAATTGAAAAGGAGAGGGCTGAGCGAGAATTAGAGCAAGCGCAAGCAATTTATAGAACTATATATGCCGAACTCGACTTTATTGCTATTCGAGAACCTGTTAGTCAAGATGAGATGAGAAAAATCAATATTGCATCTACTTTAAGTTTTGATTGCTTACCTTTATATATTAGAGATCATTACCGAACCAAAAAACGAATTAAGGAAAAAACACTTGTTATTGCAGGTTCGGCTGCTTTCTCTGAAACTGGGGCAGAAAAATTATGTCGCTATCTTGAAACTATAGCTGCAACAGGATTTGAGATTAAAGTTTTGATCGGTGCAGCAGCATTTCCATCAAAAGATGATCAATCATTTGTCAGTTTTCTAAAAACGCATTGCGAAGCTCCCTGGGAACTCATTAAAGCCTCTTCAATGGAAGAATGGCTAGATACAATCAATCAAGCAACTTTTCTTGTCTCAGGTCGATTCCATCATTCGATTGCAGCTTTTTGTTTGAATACGCCGTTTATTGCTCTCAATAGTAACACGCACAAGGTGCATGCAATCTGCGCTCTTTTAGGGCAGGCAGAGCCGCTTCTTTTCTCAGATCCAGAACTTTTTGATCACTTATTGTTAAGGACGAATGCCATTATTTCTTCTCCTAGTATTGACAACGACACGAAAGTGACAGAAATTTACCAGCTTGCCGAAAAAAATTTTAACGGGCTTAAATCACTTGCTGAAGATAGATTTAGTAACTCAGCCTCTAAATCCTATTCATCCTTTTAAATTACTTATTCAGTTTTCTTGTTTTGCTTTAATTATGAGAGGCTTTCATAAAGAGTCCAAGAAATCCATCAAGTTTTTATCGTCGCGCCTATGCTTTTTTGTTTTTTTACTTCACGGCATGCCAATATCTTGGCCTTCATCTCAAGATCCTCCTCAACATAGATATGCGTTGTATTAATAGAGACATGTCCAAGCCAAGCACGAAGAGTATTGATGTCTGCGCCAAGTTGCTGTTGTATGTCTTATGGTAGGACTGACACGATTTTTGTCTAGCGAGGGAAATTCAGGGAGCAATTGATGGGATCTTTACGTCGGTGACGTTATTCTATGGTATTTTTATGACGCCAAAAAGTGCTATAAAGATGGAATAACTTTCTTTCTTCTATGAGTAAGAAACAAATTCCATTTGAAGATATTGTATTGGAGCTTTCGCAGTTGACCGACAAATTTTTGACGAGTAGATCAATGCAAAAGTCGGAATCTGTGAATAAACCCTGATAGCACGATGTATAGCGCTTGAGAACAATCAAATCCTTTGATACAACTGGATAATTTCTTGCCTATCATAATAGATTGAAGGAAGTTCTGATGTTTTTTTCAAGGATACTTTGCTTAATGGCCATCACTTTT
Organism: Parachlamydia sp.; assembly: GCF_050255895.1. Taxonomy (NCBI): domain Bacteria; kingdom Pseudomonadati; phylum Chlamydiota; class Chlamydiia; order Parachlamydiales; family Parachlamydiaceae; genus Parachlamydia; species Parachlamydia sp. Next base: position 57,875 of record NZ_JBFWIR010000001.1, on the reverse strand, counting down.
ACAACGACCTCTATTTTTGCAGAAAGTAAACCAAAGGTTGCTGTTATCGGAGCAGGGCTAGCCGGATTGACAGCAGCCTATCGACTACAGCAGAAGGGCATGGATGTAGATGTATATGAAGCGCGCGATCGAGTTGGTGGAAGGATCCTCACTGTAAAAATAGGCGATAAAATTGCTGAATTAGGAGGTCAAAGCATCATCGATGATGGCGAATCCTCCAATATCCTTTGTTTAATTGAAGAATTAGGCCTCGAGCTGGTCAAAAATAAAGCTAACCGTAACCATTCCTATTTTAATGGAAAAGAGCTGATTCCCGTATACCAACTTTTAAGCAAATCATTTAATCCAGAGAATCTCAAAACTCAACTAGACGATCTTTCCCAAACATCTAAGAATATGCGTGAGGTATTAAATGGAATTCTGGATGAAGAAGATCCTCTTTATAAGGCTTTGGCGGTAAGGTTAGCCAGCTATGAAGGTGCTCCTATTGAACAACTTTCGCCTCTTTATACGGAAACATTGTATGATATGCTTCTTGCTATAGTGTCAGCTAGTAAGAAAGAAAATGGAGAAGAAGATGATTTTACTAATCTTTTGAGCATTAAAGGAGGAAATGCCTTACTACCGGAAAAACTGGCTCAAATGCTTATAGGAAAACTTCATCTGAATCAAGTACTCAAAAAGGTTTCAAAAGAAGTAAATGATACATTTGTTCTTACATTTCAAAATGGTCAACAGATAACTGCGGATATCCTTGTATTAGCCATTCCTTGTTCTGTTTATGAAGACATTAATTTTGAAGAAAATGTTCTTCCATCAAAAAGGCTTGAGGACATAAAAAATGTGCAGTATGGCACAAACGCAAAAATCATGATTCCTTTTTCCAAGGCATTTTCAAAGAGAATCCGATTTAACAATGGGCAGGTGGGATGTCATTTTGATGTGAATTGTAATATTTTAACGCTACATTACATGGGCCAAGCAAGTCAATTTTCCACAGATACGATCCAAGATACTTATAAACAAGATTGGTCCATGCTCAAAACTGTTTTTGGGGATATATGCCCTCCTTTTATTTCCCCAGTGCTTGCAACAGATCACGTGTTTATCACGTATGAGGCTCCGGTTGGTTATAGTTGGCCAAACGACCCTTTTGCAAAAGGTTCTTATTCCTGCATTGGCCCGGGTCAAGAAAAGACATTGACTGCCATTAACGAGGAGCTCGGAGAGCAAGTTAAAAAGCTTTTTGCTCCAATTAACGAAAGGCTCTATTTTGTTGGCGAGCATGCTTCCATTTTAATAGAAGCACCAGGAACAATGGAAGCTGCTTGTGAATCAGGAGAAAGAGTTGCTCGTATGATTAATCAAAAATGATTTTATTCGTTATAAATTCACTTGAACATTATTCCTGGTTGCCCCAATAAAAAATTTTTCCTCGTAATGTTCGTTTTCTTTGTAACATTTGAACTCTTTGCAATTAGGGGGGGGCAAATCTCCTTTGAAATGAGATTCCTCGGATGAATTTAGTCGATTTTTTACTCATCTTCGATGTCGCCACAAAAAAACGACTTGCAACAATTATGACAGTCATTATCCTTGTATCATCGGTTCAGCATCAATTAGTAAATTTTAAATAATCATCTTAAATTGTATTGCAAAATACAACGTAGATACATAATTAGATTTAAAGGAAATATCATGAATATCCATTTTGTTCCAAATAATCCAGAAGCTATAAGTCTATTTCGTCAAATAGTTCTAGAGCCAAATGATGAAAAACCAATCGTTGAGATGAACGACGAAACTGCCCGGGATATGAATATCATATGGGCTTCTATAGATGCTTTAGCAGTTCGATGGCGAGGGGAAAAAGATTCTCGTGTTCCTGGGATGCCAAGCAATCGAAAGGAATTCTGGGGTGCTTTTGCACAGGGTCACGAGCCACAAATTTTACCTGTTGCACAAGAATTTATCGATAGCACATCTGGTCAAGGTAAGTTAGCGATTGATCTTGGGTGTGGTAAAGGGGGTGCAACCAATTATTTGTTACAGAAAGGATGGAGAGTTATTGCGGTTGACTATTCGAGATCTGCATTAAAGGCTCTTGAATTGCAAAATAGCAAGGAAGTTAAATCAGGTCAATTGCGCATCATTGAAGCAGAAGTGGCAGCCTTCGTTCCTTCCGAGCCCGCAGATCTTGTTATTGCAGCAGATGTTCTTCCTTACATCAATCCCTCCAAATTCCACGCAACCTGGACAAAAATTCATGATACCTTTATCAAAGATAATGGTTTTTTTGTTGGAAGCCTTTTCCGTGATACTACAAAATCTGAAGAAGTTCCAGTAATGAACATGTTGAAAGAAATGGGAGCTTGGTTTCTTCACGATAGACGTATGGTAAGGCCTCTTTTAACTCAAGCTGGGTACGAGATAAAAAAATGTATATACCGAATTGATGACCCCACTTCGGAATCAACATGCATTCAATTTATTGCTGAAAAAAAGACAACCGTCTAAATCTGCAAGATGAGGGAAAATAAAGGTAAAAAAACAACACTTTTGTAATCCCTCATTTACGAATGTAAAGCATCGTTTCTTATTCTCAACAACCACCATTCTCAAATCTATGAATGTCTAAGAGTTCCTCTTCTGGAGAGGCTCTTGCGAATCAGGAGAAAGAGTTGTTTGTATGATCTTTAAATGAAAGGGATATAATGCTTATAAGATGTTTGACGAATAAAGGACTAAATCTTCCCGAAAACTTGATCGGAAAGTTGACAGGATTTTCCAAAGAGGCCGAATTTCATTTAACCATCGGTAAAATATATGTTGTTTATGCCATGGTCATCGAACAAGGTTAGATTTGGTATTTTATTTGTGAATATCATGGTCGCGATTATCCTTTTTGGTACCCTTCTCCGCTATTTGAGGTGATCGATGGAAGAATGTCAAAATATTGGATGTATGCTTGTTTAGAGACATATCTTCGAAAAGATTATTTTACCTTATGGGCATTTCCAGAATGGATAAATGATCCTTATTATTATGGACAGCTTGTTGAGGGGGATGTTCCATATGTCGAAAATTTTGCCAGATACAGAATGTTAATGGACAAAGAGTTTCCACACCCTTCCATAGAGCCTGTCGCTGATATTGGAGATGAAAACTGGTTGATTTGTCCTGCATGCATTGATGCATGGGAGTCTTCCTCTCTTGTCGATGCCTTGACGACATGTCCCGGATGCAAAACGATTTATAACAATCCTCGCTATTACAACGATGATTCATTTAAATCCAAAATTGTTATTTGCAATGAGTGAATGAAGGATTGAATACATATATGTTCATTCAAAAGAGTTTTTGTAAACGTTGAATAGCTTCTAACACATTTTCGCGATGACCAAAAGCGCTCAGACGTACAAATCCTTCTCCGGCTGGTCCAAAACCAGATCCTGGAGTTGTCACAATTTGGACATTCTCAAGCAACATTTGAAAAACATCCCATGACTTTTGACCTGGAAAGCGAATCCACACATAAGGAGCATTTGTTCCCCCATAAATTTCAAGGGGAAAAAGTTTGAGGCCTTCTACAATTAGACGGGCATTTTCAAGGTAGAATTGGGTTAATTGTTGCATTTCATCAAAACCTTGCGTGGATAATGCCGCGATTCCTCCCTGTTGGGCAATATTGGAAGCACCATTAAAAATGGTCGTGAAGAGACGCGTCCAGTCCCTAATTACAGGTGTGCCATCTTCAAATAACAGTTTTTCTGGAACAACCGTCCAGCCTAATCGAACTCCTGTAAATCCTGCAATTTTGGAGAAAGATCCCATTTCAATCGCGACTTCGTGAGCGCCTTCAATTTCGTAAATTGAGCGGGGAAGGGTCGGATCTTGAATGTAATGTGCATAGGCAGAATCAAAGATAATGATCGATTGATGGATTTTTGCAAATTGCACGAGTTTTTTTAGCTGATCGTGCGTTGCAACGGCACCCGTTGGATTATTGGGTGAGCAAAAATAAATCAAGTTGACGGGTGGCGTGGTTTTCAATGTGGGAAAAAAATGATTCTCTGGTGTACATGGCATATAGCGAATCTGTTTTACACCATGCATAAGGCTTCCATCTACATAGACTGGGTAGGCGGGGTCTTGAACCGCAATGGAAACATCTCCTCCAAAAAGAGCTTGCAAACGTCCAATATCACATTTGGCTCCATCTGAAATAAAAACTTCCTGCGGAGAGACTCGATTGTGGTAGATGTTCTCTGCGATTTTTTCTCTTAATAAACTTTGCCCTTGTTCTTGCCCATAGCCTGTATATCCTTCCTTGGTCCCTAGACGAGCCGCTCCATCCACTAAGCCATGTGTAATGGTAGAGGGAATGGGCTCGGTTGTATCTCCAATGCCAAGACTGATTAATTTGGCAGTTGGATGTTGTGCCAGGTACTGCAACTTCCGTTGGTTGATTTCTGGAAAAAGGTAGGTAGGTTTTAGCGCGCTGAAATGGGGGTTACGTTTTGTCATGTGAGATATCTTTGGGTAAAAAGTAGTTCAGCATTCAGAATTCCTCCTCCAGCAGCTCCTCTTAAGGTATTGTGAGAAAGCGCGACAAAGCGGAAGTCTAATAGATTGCATGGGCGTAGGCGTCCGACTGTGATGGCCATTCCTTTCCCGGCATCTCGGTCTAGGCGGGGTTGCGGGCGGTTTAACTCCTCTCGGTAGAGGATTGTTTTTTCTGGGGCTGAAGGAAGTTCTAGTGTTTGTGTTATGGGTGTATAGGCATTCCAAATGGAGAGGATTTCTTCTCGCGATGGAGGGGTGGCAAATTCCACCGAGACGCAAGCGAGATGCCCATCCAAGACAGGAACACGATTGCAATGGGCTGAAATACGGACATCAGGCGTGGGAATAATTTCATTATCCACAATGCTTCCAAATATTTTAAGAGGTTCATTTTCTGTTTTTTCCTCTTCTTTAGCAATGTAGGGGACAACATTTTCATAAATATCCCACGAAGGAACCCCTGGATAGCCAGCCCCACTCACTGCTTGCATGGTGGTCACTAAGATTTTTTTTAGCTGAAATTTTTCGTGTAAAGCTGCCAAGGGGATCATGTAGCTTTGAATTGAGCAATTGGGTTTGGTGACAATAAACCCTTTTTCCCATCCCCGTTTTTGTTGTTGGGAAGGGAGAATCGAGAGGTGAGAGGCATTAATCTCAGGAATCAATACCGGCACGTCGGGAGTTTGTCGATGGTAGCCTGCATTGGATACAACAGGGAGACCTGCAGCGGCATATTGCTCTTCATATTCTTTGGCTACATCGGTATCGATAGCCGAAAAAACAAACTGACATTTCTCTAAAGCTTTAGAAATTTGATCAATAGAATACACATATAGCTGACTTTCTCTTTTAGGAATAGGTGTGGGCATGTGCCATCTGCGTTCAACAGCAGCTTCATAGGTTTTCCCCGCGGAGTGTGGGGATGCACACAGAAATGTGACTTCAAACCAGGGATGATTCTCCAATAAGCGCAAATAATTTTGTCCTACCATGCCAGTAGCACCTAAAATTCCAACAGGGATTTTTTCCATAGTGGTCCTAATGTTTGATTAAGCGCATTTCTTGTAACAATTGAAGGAGCTTGGCTTTATTTTCAGGTAAAAGATCGCAAAGAGGAAGTCGACAGCTCCCGGCGGGTTTTCCACACATTTGCATGGCCGTTTTAATTGGAGCGGGATTGACTTCAACAAAAGCCATTTTAAATAGGGAGAGAAGTTCATAATGGCTTTTTTGTGCTAAATCAAATTGTCCTTCCAAAGCGTAGTTAACGAGGTGGCTCACTTGTGTGGGAACTAGATTGCTAATCACCGAAATGATTCCCTGCGCACCTAAAGAAATCATGGGGAGAGTTAAGGCATCATCTCCGCAAAAAACGGTGAAATTGGGATTGATACGACTGATCTGATGAATGGTATCGCTGGTTTGCAGCAAATTTCCAGTTGCATCTTTAATCCCGGCAACATGAGGTAGAGTTGCAATTCTTTGTAGGGTTGCGATTTCAATATTAACGCCTGCTCGGCCAGGAATATTATAAACATAAATGGGTAATGAAACTTGCTGTGACAAAGCTTCAAAGTGCTTAAAAATGCCTTCTTGCGATGGTTTATTGTAGTAGGGAGTGACAACTAAAAGAGAATCCGCGCCCAAATCCTGTGCTTTTTTGGCTTTTTCGATTGTTTGATGGGTGCTATTACAACCCACTCCTACCATAACAGGAATTTTGTTTTGCGTTTCCCGTACGGCAATTTTGATAATTTGTGTTTGTTCTTCAGGAGATAACGTGGGAGATTCTCCTGTTGTTCCTAAAACAAGAATCCCATTGACGCCAGATGCGATTTGAAATTGGATATTTTTGGATAATCCTTGCTCATCCAAATCGTATTGCGCAGTAAAAGGGGTGATAAGCGCTGTGATCGTTCCTTTTAAAGTCATGAAAATCTCTCTAGATTGAGGCATTGTTCGAAAGTGAAAATTCCTTTTTTATCCACGACCCATTCTGCCGCTCGAATAGCTCCTGCTGCAAATCCTTCTCGATTTCGGGCTTCATGCGTGAAGGAGATGGTGTCCGCAAATGTGTCAAAAAGGATGGTATGTGTTCCTGGAAATGTCCCACATCGCACACTAGAAAAGGCGAGAGGAGGGGTAGATTTCAGTTCCTCATTTAGTACTTGAGCAAGCTTTTGAGCAGTCCCAGAAGGGCTATCTAATTTTTGGCTATGATGGTATTCAATGCCTGCGGCCGAATATTCAGGAAAAGGGGCCATTAGTTGGGCTGCATAGCGCATCATTTTTAAAAAAAGTTGAATACCTAAGGAAAAGTTGGGACTATAAAGAACCCCCACTTGATACTTATCAACCAAGCTTTTCAATTGATCAAATTGATCATACCACCCCGTTGTCCCAATCACAGTAGGAATTCCATGATTGCAAATTTTTTCAAGGTTTTCGAGGACAGCATCGGGTTTTGAAAATTCAATGCACACATCTGCTTTGTGAATACTTTTCCAGCCTTCGCAGTTTTCAGAAGAAACGCGAGAAACGATTTGATGCTCCTTCTGTATCGCAAGCTTCTCAAGCATTTTTCCCATTTTCCCATAGCCAACCAATGCTATTTTCATGACTGTACTCTCCGTTACTTTCTCACATCATTTCACGTTTTTGCTTAAAATTCAACTCGCCCAAAGGCCTTATTTCGATATTTGGTTAATCAGTTCAACGGCTGGAATTAGGCGGATGGTCCCTTCCAATTCACGCATAAATAACGCCCATTCAGTAATGGCTTTGCGAGAAACAAAAACTACATCTCCGGGGATGAGCAGTAAGTTTTTATTAGGTTCGTGGACCACAAAATCCCAGGTAAACGTGTAAATTCTAGGGCAAGAAATATTTCCTCTAATCACCTGGATGTGATTCTTATTCCCCGTGAATCGAATGCCGCGTGCAAGCGCAAGGGCTTCTTTTAATGAAATGGATCCCGAGAGCAAAGGAATACGTTTAGGTGCATGGACATCTCCAAGTACCATAGCAACATGATCTGTCGGACTCGCAATAAAAATTTTATCGCCGCCTTTCATGACAATATTTTGGTTCATGTCTCCCATTTTTAGAAGGCGGGATAAATCTAACTTAAGAGGGAGATTATCTCTTAAAACGTAGCTTGCAAATAAATTTGCCGTGGGAGGAATAAAGGCTTTTGTTAGAACTTCATATAATCTCAGCTGGCCATCAGCTGCAATCGGAGGGGGGGATACTAATCCGGTGATGATGATCTTATTGGATTCCTTTGCCTTGAACGAAAGGTAAATCTCAATGTCTTTGATTTGTTCATTAAAGCGGGCTTTAATTTCCTGACGAGCTTGTGGAAGCGTCAAACCTCGCACATCCACAGCATTTAATTCCGGTAAAGTAATTTTGCCATTTACAACTCGAAATCCACCTGTACGAGCGTTAATCAGTTGCACAGCCGCCATGAGATCGCGGCGAGAGGGATGGTAAAGTGTGATATTTAATACATCATCTTCACAAATGACGGGATAATAAGGCGTAAAGGCATCTTCAGGAAGCTCTGCATAATAGTGGCCCTGAAGCTCTTCAATGGCAAACTTTCCTTCTTCTTGAATTCTTTGAGAATCTAGAACAAATTCGCATGCACCCAAAAGCGTATACGGATTCGCCTGGGCAGATGAGTGTAATAAAAAAAGTAGGATGACGAGTAACTTTTGCATCATTTTCCGTTCGAAAGAAGAATAAGCTACGCACTATAGCATTCTCCGAACTTTGTCGCAAATCAAGACATTTACTGTGTAAGTCCTTGGAACATCTGATTTCTTAGCTGTGTGGTGTCTTCAAAGAAAGGGTTCATGAAGGCATAATTGGAAGAAGCTTCAAATTTTTCTCCGAGAGCAAATTTGGTTAAAATTTTAGCGATTTCAATGGCGTTGGGGGCTTGCTTATCAATTAATACAAAACTGTCGTCAAATTGCTGAGGATTGACGAGCATCGCATTTTGCATTTTAATTAAATATAGGCCCAGGACAGCTATTTTTCCATTTTCATGGTTTGCAGAAGGAAATTTTCTATCTATTTCATTCTGTAAGTGTTGGTAGACCTTTTTCATCGCAGGTGTTGGAGGGTTAGTTTCTAGATGATGGGTGATATCCTTTAAAATTGTTTGATGGATATTTAAAAAGTTTTCAGGGTTGGGGACTATAATTTCTTTGGTTTCTAGATTAGAATGAGTGAGTTCAAAATTATTAGGAATATGTCCCCAAATGTAGTTTAAAGATTTTTCGTTTTCTTTGCGCTGGAGCATGCTGACAAATTTCATTGCAACATTATCTTTAACGAGAAATGTTTGAAGAGAATCTAGCGTTTTAACTTCATTTGTTATCAGGTGACTGGCGATGTCAGCTAAATCGTTATCTGAGAGGGCTCCACTGTTAATCATCATTTCAGCCATGGAAACACTAACAGAGGATGGAAGGGCTAAAAGAATTTGGCTAATCCCTCTTGGAGGATGCTCTAAAGTCATTTCAAAAAGTGTATTTTGTTGTTTTTCATTTAGATTTTGAACAAACTGAGAAATCCCTTTGGCAGTTTCAGGAGACTCATCGATTCTAGAGCTTAACACTTGGACTGTATGTAAAGCTGCTTCTGGATTTTCTTCCCATACTTCTTTTAACATCGAGGTCAAGTGATTGGCAGGAACGTTTAATAACAAATTTTGATTTTTCACTAAGCTCTCGGTATCCGCATGACAGAGATTAATAATGGAATCTCGAATTGTGTGACTAACAAGGTCTCTTTGACTTGTCGTTGGATTGGTCATTTTTTCGGTATAATTAGGCGTTAGCAAGCTATTTAAAACACTTTTATAAAAAGGTAGTGGAGTACTATTAAGCAGTTGAAATACGTCATCTTGACGAGAGGATTTCGTTTGTTGGATTAAAAAATCGCGCATTTTAACGCCCGTATCTGGAGATAATTTTGCAAAAAACTTCGATTGATATTCAGGAGGAAGGGAGAGAAGCAAATCAAGTGTTTTGGGATTTTTTTCATCCGCTAATGTACGCAGGGTGTCAAGAATGCTCTTATCGGCAGAGGAGATATATAGTTTGATGATACCCTGTTCATGAGCGGTGAGTTCATTGAACGGTTTCGACTGGTTCTCATTTAAAATCTGTGTGACCTCTTGCTTAAGTTCATCTTTTGTTTTGATGAGTTCATATGACGATTCAAAATGTTGTTTGATTTGGGAAAAAAATGATTGAAAAGCCGTCATGGTTTTTTTGACTGTTTGATTTTCTAAAGTCTCTTTCGTTGGTTCTGAAACCGCAAAACGAACTTTCCTTGTAGGGGCTTGGGTTTCCATCTTGGGTGTTTGATCTTGAATTTTCTTTTCTACTGGCACTGTTTTTTGTCCGAGGACATTTGAAATTTGATGTCCTAAAGCAGTCGTTGATTGTTTAACGTAATCAGCAGCTTTGTTTAAAGCATAGGCAACTTGCGCGAAACCTTTGATTGGATCTGGCATATCAAATTCCTCACTTTCTATATTCTTGTTTACTTGCTTCAACAGCTTCTTGATGTGCTTTTACTTCTTGAAGAAAACGCTTGGGTATTTGACCTTTTAAATTTTCATGCACCGAGGGAGGTGCAATAGCCAGGAGTGCACTGGCTGTAGCAGAGTCTTTTTTCTCATAAGATTCTAAGATCGCGTCCTCAATGACAACTTGGACTAGCAGATCATGGGCGATACTTTCTAAGAAAGCGTGTATTTCATTTTCGGTCTCTGCAGGAATTTGAGGATGCGTATTCAGTTTGCTCAATGCTTTAAAGGCTTTGGTATTATCCTCAACCCAAAGAGAGGTAAAAAAAGCGTCTAGCTTTTCCTTGGGGATATTGAATAGAAGGTTGGTATGTTCGGGGATGCTTTTCTCGTTTTGACAGATTTTGATGAGTTCTTGGCTAACCGTTTTATTGGGTTCGTCTATTAAAGGTCCCATCAATTTTTGCAATTCAGGGGAGTGAGAAGCATTAAGCAAAAGCAAGACTTCTTTGGGATTGGTTTTTACAAATTCCAGAAGATAAGCGTTTAATTTTTTTTCAGAGGATTTTGATTTAAAAAAGGTGTCGATTAAGGTATCCCGTCGATCGATAGGAAGTGATTGGAGAAAAGTGAGAGGTAAAGGGCTATTTTTCCCCATCAAAGGAAGTAATGTTTTGACTAATTTCTCGGGGTTTTGGGGATCTTCAGAGAAAGAAATATCTAAGATATCTTTTTCCGTTTCAGAGGAGAGGGGAGTTTTCTTTTGAATAGTTGAAGCAGGCTGCTTTGTTTCGGAAGATTTTCCGATGAGATTTTTGAAAAAAACAAAGGCTCTTGTCTTTGTTTTGTTCACCTCTTCTTTGGAAGTGGCATTTGAAGCAACATGTTTTTTGTATGTTTTTTCTACTGTTTCACTAGGGACTTTAACGTCAGTTTTTTTGTCTTTACCTAAAAAACCGAGTGAAACAGAGTGGCTACCTAATTTAAGCTTTTTTGAAATAGAAATACTTCCGAGAGAAGAAGCAATTTGGGATAATCTATGAATAGGAGAGACCATATAATAAACTCTCTATTAATAGTTTCTATTAATACTATTATTATACCAAATAGATAATTTAATGTGGGTAGATGCTAATATTTTATGTTTTTTTAATCTTAACAGTAAGCTCCCCTAGAAAAAAGTTTGTGGTTATCCTCCGATTTTGCTACGATTTCCTCTTTATTAAGAGTGAGCCAATTTGTAAGCGAGGACTTGAACCTTATGCTCCATTTTTTTCGTACTTATGAACGATATCTTTATATCGTAATCACGTTTGTTATTGTTATAACATTCTCTTTTTTTGGTACTTACAACGAGATCCTTTCTTCCGGTGGAACAGATGAAACAGCATTTTATACGGTAGATGGTTCAAAAGTAAGTCGAACTGATGTTCAAAATATTGTCCATTTTATTTCGACAGATTCTGAAGACAAGCTTTCATTTGGGGGTATGTGGGGTCCTAATTTTTTGAATGATGGGGTCATAAAAAAAGATTTTCTTCAAACAGGATTAGCAGAAATTTTAATTCTGCATTATCAGAATGACTTGAAAGAGGAGCTTCAAAAAAAGCTCGAAAAAGAAAAACGTTTTTCTCTCTACACGCATCCGCAAGCGAAGTTTGTCGGTGTTGAATCTGTTTGGAACTATTTGGCTCCAGGGATGAAAACCAATTTTGATACCCTACGCTTTTCTGACAAAGCTGTTGATCCTCAAACCCTTGCGTCAAGAGTTCAACTTTTCTTGGGTGAGCGTCAGCTACCTCCTGCATTGATAAGCAATGTTTTACGCTATCAAGAAAGACAGTATGACTGGATATCACCTGACCCTAATTTAGAACGGATGGATCTTTCTTTGTTTGGTTATCACACAATTGAAGATTGGTTTGGTTCTCGCTTTGTCCATTTAGTAGCCCAATTTATTGCCAATTCAGCCAAAATTGCTGAGCAAAAAGGTTATGTGGTCACAAAAGGGGAAGCATTGGCGGATCTAATTCGTCACAGCGAAAAAAGTTTCCAAGAAAACCAGGCTAGTCCTTATCTCGGCTTAGCAAGTAGTCGCGAGTATTTTAATGAGCAATTGCGTCGTATGGGAATGGATCAAACAAAAGCTGTCCAAATCTGGAGACAGGTGTTGCTTTTTAGACGTCTTTTCCATGATATGGGCAATTCGGTTTTCATTGATCCTTTAACAATTGGTCAAATCCAACAATTTGGAAACGAAACAATTGCAGGGGATGTGTACCGTTTGCCATCTGCTTTGCGTTTCTCTGATTGGCGTTCTTTGCAAAAATTTGAGATTTACCTCGATGCGATTGCAAAAAGAGGTGTATCAGCAAAAGATCTGCTAAACTTGCCTACACAACTGCGTTCTGTCGATCAGGTGGCGAAACTTACACCAGAGCTCGTAGAGAAAAAGTATACGCTTGAGGTAGCTGAAGTAGACAAAAAAGCCTTACAATCGCTGTTTAGCATTAAAGAAACATGGCATTGGGAAGTGCAAGATGCAAATTGGGCAAAGCTTGCAAAACAATTTCCTGAGCTAGCCTCTCATAAGGCTGAGACTCAAGACTCCCGTTTTGCTGTATTGGATGGGCTCGATCAAAAAATGCGTACAAAAGTTGATGCTTATGCACGTGGTCAGATGCTTGAAGAAAATCCAGCTAAGTTGTCAAAAGCTTTAGATGAAGCAAAATCGAAAGAAATTGTCTTAGGTTTACGCAAAAAAGGGGGATCAAGCCTGATTAAAGGCCTTAAAGATTCTCAAGAATTGATGAGCTTATTAGACAAAGCTCCTCTAAAAGGGCAGAGTGCGAGTGCTTCTCAAGAAATCGAAGCTGTGGAAACGTTAAAACACTTTACAGTGAATGGAAACAATTATTACAGAATCGAAGTGTTGCAAAAAGCGCCGACTGAAACTGTCATGACTTTCCAGGAGGCGAATCAACAGGGGGTTTTAGATGATCTGCTTAACAAGACTTTGGAAAATTATTACACCAAAATTCGCACTGACAGAGAGGAAGAATTCCAGAATGAAGATAAAACCTGGAAAGACTTCCAAGTGGTTCAAGGAAAAGTTGCAGAGTCCTATTTTACACCTTTGTTAACAGCCATTAATGCGGATTACCAAAAGAATAAGCCCCAGGACAGCAGCCAGTTGATTCAAACCTTAACACCTGAATTGAGTGCTCCTTTACGTTTTTATGCCTATAGCCGAGAAGCTAGACAGGCGCTTCAAAAATCTCCTGAAAAGAGTGTTGAATTGATTGCCGAGGCATCCTCTCAGAACGGAGATCTGAAAGACCAATGGAAACTTGTAAAAGAACCTTACTCAATCGGTCATAATCAGGATTCTACTCTTGTTGCGAAAGAAAAAGCGCACAAAATGAATGAAGGGGAGTGGTCTCCGATCCTTCCGCTTCCGAATGGAGATGTGCATTTCTTCACGGTGCTGAAAAAAGGAGTACGAGAAGAAAACCTTCAGCTTGAAGAGCAAATGAGTATGGCGCATCGGTTACTATCAGATGATGCACAACAAAAATTAATGGAGCGTGTGTTAAAAGAAATTTCAGATAAACAAGCGATTTCGTTAGATTATCTGACACGTTCTTATGAAGAAGTTGCGCCTGAGGAAACAAAATAAGGAGGGAAAATGGATGACTTTATTCCTGTAAGCCCCCTTAATTTTTTTCAGATCCAGGTAGACTGCTACCGATGTGAAATGGAGAGAAAGCACCCCTTTCTCTCCAAGCCTATTCCAGAGAAGTTTTTTCTGCCTGATACATCAAGCTTATCCACGGAAGATACCTTTGCCAAAGTTGCTTTAGGTTGGCATCCGGATGGAATGGCTTGTACGGTTGTTGTACAAGAGCCTTTTACCGAGGCTGATTATCCCAATATTCAACATGGCGATAGTATCGAGCTTTTCTTAGATACACGCGATATGAAAAATGCGGGTTTTAACACCCGTTTCTGCCATCATTTTTTCTTTTTGCCCAAAAGTGTCGACGAAGTCTCTTGTGGAGAAATCACCCGTTTTCGAACAGAAGATGCACATGAATTATGTGACTCTAATGAATTGAAAATGAAGGCCGATTTTACATCTAAAGACTACACCATCTATATTTTTATTCCCCGACAATGTTTATATGGGTATGATCCAGAACAGTTTGATCGGCTTGGTTTCACTTATCGGATTAACCGCCCTAAAAGGCCATCTCAGCATTTTTCCGTGCTTTCAGATGAATATCAAATCGATCAACAGCCCGCTTTATGGGGTAGCTTAAGGTTGATCAATGCAAAAAACAGCTCTAAATAGTCAGCACCATGCTTTAGGTGCAAAAATGGTGGAATTTAGTGGGTGGGAGATGCCTCTATCCTACCAAGGAATCTTGGCAGAACATCTAGCCGTTAGAAACACTGTGGGTATTTTTGATCTTTCACACATGGGAAGAATCGATGTGGAAGGAGCGGATGCCGAGCAATTATTAGAAAGTCTTTCTACTAATATCATTAGTGGAAAAATGAATGGATCAGCTACCTACACTGTCTGGATAAACGCGGAGGGTGGTAGTGTGGATGATTTGATTGTTTATCGCCAAAGCCCTACCCAATTTTTCGTGATCGTAAATGCGTCTAATCGGGATAAAGATTTAAAATTTCTCGAAGATCACGCCCAAAAATTACGAGTTGAGATTACCCCTCGTTACAATGACGGAATTTTAGCCATTCAAGGTCCTCAAGCACCTAGCATGGTGAGCCATCTCTTTCCTTCCGCTTCTGTCATTAAACCTATGCATTTTGAAGAACTTATTTATGATGGGGAGCAGCTGATTTTGTCGGCGACTGGTTACACAGGTTCAGGGGGATTTGAAATTTTAGCTTCTGAAAAAATCATCAAGCAGCTCTGGCATTACTTTGTCGATCAAGAAAAAATCCCTCCCATTGGTCTCGGAGCGCGCGATACGTTGAGATTAGAAATGGGGTATGCATTATATGGACATGAACTCAGTGACACCATTTCCCCCCCAGAAAGTGTGTCTGCATGGACAGTAAAAAAGGCTTTGCCTGTATTAGAAAAGCGAGCGACTAAGCGTTATGCCTATGGAGTGGTCTTGTTGGAAAAAGGGATCGCACGTGAAGGCAACGAGGTTTTATCCGCGGGCGAAGAGATTGGATATGTGACTTCGGGAACATACTCTCCCAGTTTACAAAAAGCTGTAGCACTAATCTTAGTAAATAAAAAATTGACCGCAGGCAGTTTGGTGGAAGTTCAAATACGCTCTCAAGCATGCCCTGCTCAGGTCGTAAAACTACCTTTTGTCAAGATCGAAAAATGAAAGGAAAAGTCATGAAAAGATATACAGAATCGCATGAATGGATTGAAATCGAAGGACCCATAGGAACGGTTGGTGTGACTGATTACGCGCAAAAAGAGTTAGGAGACATTGTGTATGTCGAGCTCCCACAGGTGGGTAAAAAAGTCTCTAAGGGTGGCGAAGCAGCTGTGCTTGAATCGACAAAAGCAGCGGCAGATGTCTATTCACCTGTTTCAGGAACTATTTTAGAGGTGAATGATGAACTTTCCACAGAAGCCCAGAAAGTGAATGAGTCCCCAGAAAAAGGGGGATGGCTTTTTAAAGTGCAATTGGATAGCCCAGAAGAAATTTCGACACTCATGACTTGGGAAGATTATCAGAAATCATTTGGTTAATAGGAGCTGCAAGTGGACTTCATTTCCAATCAAGAGCCTCAAATTCAGGAAATGCTTAAGGATTTAGGCATACGGAATATGGAAAATTTATTTCAGGATATTCCAGAAGAGCTTAGGCTTGCGCGTCCAACCATCGATGATGGAATGTCTGAATATGAAGGCGCTAAATGGGTGGAGTCCCTTGCTTCTCAAAACACCTATCCTTCCTTTGAAAATTATTTAGGTGCAGGCGCCTATGAACACTATGTGCCAGCAATTGTTTCTGCTATATGTGGCAAATCCGAATTTTTAACTTCCTATACTCCCTATCAAGCCGAAGCTTCGCAAGGAATGCTTCAAGCCATTTTTGAGTTTCAATCGGTCATTTGTGCTCTAACAGGTATGGATGTTTCGAATGCCTCGGTTTATGATGGAGCGTCTGCATGTGCGGAAGCGGTTTTAATGGCTATGCGCTGTCAAAAAGAACGTTCCAAAATTCTATTAGGATTTTCTTTGCATCCTCATTACCGAGCGGTCATTAAGCAATATGTGCATGGGCATGACGTTCAGATCCTAGAGATCCCTTTTCTTCCCTCGGGGGAAATAGACCCAGACAAATTACATGAAATGCTGGATGAACAAGTCGCAGCTGTTTTAATCCAATCACCCAATTTTTTTGGCGTTGTGGAAAACATGCAGAAGATTGTTCCTCAAGCTAAAAAAGTAGGGGCTTTAGTGATCCAGTGTGCCAATCCACTGGCTTATGGTCTCTTTGCATCGGCTGGTGAAAATGGGGTGGATATTGCTGTTGGGGATAGTCAGCCTTTTGGCTTGTCATTGAATTTCGGCGGGCCTTACGCGGGTTATATGGCTTGTCATCAATCTTTGGTGCGACAATTACCTGGAAGAATCGTGGGAGAAACTGTGGATACAGGAGGGAAGAGGGGATTTGTCCTTACTCTCCAAGCACGAGAACAGCATATTCGACGTGAAAAAGCCACATCAAATATTTGTACAAACCAAGCTCTGGCAGCACTTGGAAGTTTAATTGCCATGTTATGGTATGGAAAAGAAGGCATTCCTCAGCTCGCACTGACAAATTTTCAACGCACTTCCTATTTAAAAAAGCATTTAGAAAATATTGAAGGTGTGGAAACGTTTAATACGCCTTTTTTTAATGAATTCCTTGTCCGATTTCCAGGAAATATGCAGCGCACCCAAACCCTATTTCGAAATGCAAAAATAGAACCCGGTCTCGACATGGGAAAATTTTATCCTGAGATGCAAGGTTGGATGTTAGTCGCCGTGACTGAAACAAAAAGCAAGGCGCAACTTGATCACTATCTCACAATTGCAGGGCGGAGCGTATAATGCAAACCATCTTTGAAAAATCCCAATTCCGACAGCATGCCTATAGTCTTCCCGCTAGCGATTCGGCTTTTAACGCTTTTCATCCGCCTCAACATTTGCTCAGGCAAACACCTTTGTTATTGCCAGAAATTTCAGAACTCGATCTCACGCGCCATTTCTCGCAACTTGCACATCGAAATATGAGCATTGATACAAATTTCTACCCTCTAGGCAGCTGTACAATGAAGCTAAATCCTAGAATTAACGAATGGGCAGCCGCATTGCCTGGTTTTACCCGTTGCCATCCTTTTTCCCCTGACGAGACTGTACAGGGAAATTTGCAGTTAATGGCTGAATTGATTGATCTGCTTTGTGAAATGTGTGGAATGGCTGCTGGAACGCTTGTTTCAAATGCAGGAGCTCAAGGGGAATTTACGGGGATACGGATGATTTCCGCCTACCATGAAAAGCAAGGGGATGACCGGAAGCGAGAGCTACTGATTCCAGATAGTGCTCATGGAACAAATCCGGCTACAGCTGCCATGAATCAATACAAGATCATTTCTATTCGAACGAATGAGAAAGGAGATATGGATCTTGAACAACTCAAGCAGTCTGTCAATCATTCGACAGCGGGACTCATGCTAACAAATCCTAATACGTTGGGATTATTTAGTCCCTCAATTTTGGAAATTTCCAAGATCATTCATCGCAGTGGAGGATTGCTATACTATGATGGAGCCAATTTAAATCCGATTTTGAATGTGGCTCGTCCAGGAGATATGGGTTTTGATGTGATGCATTTGAATTTGCATAAGACTTTTTCTACTCCCCATGGAGGTGGTGGACCAGGATCTGGTCCCGTTCTTTGCGTTAAACGACTTGAGGAATTTCTGCCGGTTCCTCGCATCATTAAAGAGGGCATTGAATATCGTTTGAAATGGCAAGCTGAGAACTCTATTGGGCACATGGCTTCTTTTCAGGGAAATTTTGCTATCAATGTCAGAGCTTACCTATATGCCAAACTGCATGGGCATTTTGGATTGAGAAAAATTGCTGAACAATCGGTATTAAATGCGAATTATCTCAAGGCAAAAATGGAGCCGTTTTTTACCATTCCCTTTTCGCAACCTTGCATGCATGAGTTTGTTATGCAGGCTGACCGATATCTCTCAAAAGAGATCAGAGCTCTTGATATTGCAAAAAGATTGTTAGATTATGGTGTGCATGCCCCTACGATTTATTTTCCTCTTATTATTAAAGAGTGTATGCTGATTGAACCAACTGAAACAGAATCGAAATTAACCTTAGACTATTTTATAGCCTGTATTCAAAAGATCGTTCAAGAAATAGAGTCAGATCCTCAACTTGTAAAAACCGCACCCCATACTCTGTCGGTTTCTCGTCTTGATGAAACTTTAGCTGCTAGAAACCCTATTTTGAAACATCAAACATCTAAAAAGAATAGCGAATAAATAAATAAGTCGATGTTTTTTTCGTACTTGCATTGTTTTTTGGATTTTATTAATGTGACCCATATCCAACTAACCGCGCTGGTCATTTCTTTAACTAATTTGAACACGACTTATAATCGAAGGAATTTGGCAATGACTGTCAATAACGAGTTTTCACGTGTGTATCCTGCTTATGGGCTTTCCGGAACTGAAAGAAAGAACTCTTTACCGACTCTATCAAAGAAATTTCTCTTTGTATCTCCGACGGCACTTCAAGCAACAAATAAGCCTAGAAAAGTGAATAAAATAAAACACTTTTTCACGTATGTTGTTCGAAAAATTGTCCAATTCTTTAAAGGGATTAAATCTAAATTATCTCAAAAACTAAAAAAACCTTCTAAGAAACCTTCAGCATATGTGATTCCAGCTGCGCCACCACCACCACCATCAAAGGCATCTCCTGTAAGTTCTCAACAAAAAAAAAATCCTAGAGTGTCTCCAATGCCTTCCGCTCCGAAAGAAGAGAAGTCCGAAGGGGCGAGTGCTGCGAAAAGACCAGTGAGCACTTCATCTCCTATGATGAATGAGCTTAACAAGGCTGTGTTAAACAAAGGGAAAAATAGCAGTAACATTTCGATAGAAGAACAAATTCAAAGAAATAAAGCAAAAAAAGAAGCGTCTGATCATTCAGAAGAGTCAAATGGCTCAGGATCTGTTCAAGATCAAATCAAAAGATTCAGTGCAAAGCCTAAGGAAGCAGGAACTTTTGAGAAAAAAACAGTTAAAAAAGATGAAACACCCGTAAAATCTGAAGTTTTATCTGTTGAATCTATTCTTACACAAGAAGCATCAGCATATATTGCTCCAGACGATGCTTTGCAACCAAAGCCAGTTTTAGAATCGTCTGCAGTTCCGAACGAAATTTCAAGGCAGAAAATTCAAGATGCTTTGTCGTCTGGTGAAAGCTCCCCAAGAGATCTTTCATCTTCGGGGGAGGGTTTTGTGGTTATTGAGGTTTCTCAGACAAATGAAAAAGAAAATGATAAAACGGAATCAAAACCCATCAATTCTTCGTTTTATTTTGGTGAAGAATTTATCAAAGTGGAATCTTCTCAAGACCCAGAGGCGGGGCAACTTCCTAAAAGATTAGACCTTTTCAATTCAGAAGGAAAAGTGGAGCCTCTTGAAACGCCTTTTTTAGGGGGCACTACTAGTTTAGTGGACACTGCTGAGGAAGATGTGGAAAAGGGTGATCCGCAAGAAGAAGACAGAAGAATGGCTGAGCTTGCGAATCAAACAGTGGAAACCGAAGTATCTAGCCAGCCTAAAAAGCATGAATCTCCACAAAAGGTAGTTACTGAAGAGCAAGCACAAAGAGTTTCAAGGATTGCTCCAAAGCTTATTGAAAGATCAACTCAGAACCCTAATCCAGGTAGGTTAATAGATAAAATGGGAGGTTTTATGGAAGGCTTGAATGTTAGACTTCCGTTACCCGGTTCTACCCCCCCTAAAAAAAATCCAGCTCCAGCTCTTTCGCAAGAACCTGTGACTGGTTCGGTGCAAGTTGGGACTCCTACGCCTTCAAATGTCAATTCACGGCAGGATTCTTCCGCACCTACCGGTTCAGATCCTAGCATTTTAGCGACGCCTGAAAAAAGACGGCCTCTTCCTAGGCAGCCAAGAAGAAGTTTAAATGAGGGAATCCCGGATACCGATTCGGGTCCAGAGCAAGAGCAAGCAAAGTTTATTTCTCATCAAATTGCAGGCCTAATGAGTCCGCCAAGGGCAGATGATGCACTTTTAACTTCAGCCGCGAATCCGAATTCCCCATTAAAATTAGATTCTGAGGGGAGTATTTTAGGTGGGCTTGGCAGTTCGAAAAGCAACCTCGATCATCTCACTAAATTAAGACCCCAGCAACAACATAAGCGGTCCCCCACAGCAAGAAAAACGCGCAAGAAAGAAATTTGTCTAGAGAAGCCAAACGCATCCTAAGATGCTTTTGGCCTTTTAGTGAGTTTTTCATGAGCGAGCTTTTCATGAATGCGTGATTCTGGCAAGAGATCGTTGATTAAATAATTGATAGAAAACTGTGTTAAAGACTCTTTTTTGGTGTGATCATCCTGGCACATTGCATAGATGACTTCATTAAAAAAGAGGGCTTTTATCCAGTTCTCTTTTTCCGGGAAAAATGCAATGGTTTTTTTTAGCCATTCATAAAGGTGCTCTTCTTCTATCTCTAGATTTTGTTTCACACAATAAGGCTTCAAACATTTAGCGATTAAGCTGTCGATCGCTTGCATCTTAGATGTTTCGTTGTGGCAAAAATGATGTTTCGCAACAGCGAACAATTGAAATAAAAGCTCTGTGCTTTTTGTTTGTTTAAAAAAGACCTCTAAAGATTCCCCCACAAGGGTTTTGAAATGGAGAATTTTTCCTTCATCACCCAGCTCGAGCTGTTGATGGGCTCCAGGTCGTGTCATTGCACGCATGGTTTCCCAATAGGTTTCTAAAACCGCAGGATCGGACGCTGTCATATTGACGTGCTCAAAAGCTTTTTTTTCAGAGCCATTTAGGTTAGATTTTTCTTTTTTAAGGATTTCGGCAACCTGACTCGCTGCGTTTTCGGTGAATCCACCCATTTTTTGCAGACGATAGGAATCAATGGTTTTTTCGCGTCGCAGAATGTTTAAGCATACATGAACAAAATGGATGGAAGTATTACCGTAAAGCTTCGGGCACGCTATTTTAATCAATTGAGGATCAGTTTGATTGCTAATTTTTAAATTTTCATTTGAATGAATGCGAAAGCCATTAAATTTTCGTAGAGAAGATTTTAGATAATTCCAAGACCATTTTTTAGGTTCTTCAGAGCTTTTATTCCATTTTTGAAACATGCCTAAATGGTCATTAAAAAGTGTTGCAGCACGTACTGAGTAGTAGTTGGGGGAGACCACGGAGCTCACATCATCCGATTTCTTCACAGT
The DNA here is from genome assembly GCF_050255895.1 of Parachlamydia sp. Taxonomy (NCBI): domain Bacteria; kingdom Pseudomonadati; phylum Chlamydiota; class Chlamydiia; order Parachlamydiales; family Parachlamydiaceae; genus Parachlamydia; species Parachlamydia sp. The sequence goes on along the minus strand of NZ_JBFWIR010000001.1, from coordinate 36,242 downwards.
TTGGAGAATACGTTTAGTGGTCTTATTGATTGTTTGAATGTGCTGAGCTAATCGCTCGATTTTTTGATCCGTATCTTGTTGTCGTTTTTGCCGTTTTTTCTTAGAAAACACACTCTTAACCAAACGGCTGATGTCGACGAGGCGTGCATGTGCCCATGAATATGTCAGAATAGGCGTAAAGACTTTTCCTTCGTCAATATAAACATTTGAAATCCCGTGGTTTGAAATTTTTGCAACTTCTTGGACGGCATCGAAATAAGTCAGGTATTCTTGTTGGGTGAGATTAGCGACCATAGTTAAGTCCTTGAGTTTGAAAAACGGTTTAAATGGCTTATTCTAAAAGATTCTGTGTTTCCAACAAATAGAAATTTCCGTAAAATTCTATTTGCTCTGCAACTTCCTTTTAAAAGAATGTTAAATGTCACTTAAGTTTTCTATTCAAAAAAAATCCCTAATCAGTGAAACCGGTTTTTCAGTTAAGATTGAAAATGCGGATGGATTGCCCCTTTCGAAGTTCTCTTCTTTGCTCGCATTGGCTAAGGATAAAGAAAAGGTTGAACAAGAGGTCCTTCATTTCCTCGCCAAAGAAGGGGTTCCTTCTGAAGACAATCCTTGGATTATCAAAGTGCCCGGCCTTTCCTCTCTAAAAGCCTTAAAGCTTTTGGCTGCCACTGGGCACCTATTTTTTGAAGGTCGCTTACTGATTTCTGATTTTTTTACACCCGTTGAATTTTATTACTTTGTAGAAGGTTCTACCGAATTGTCTATCTCTGGCAAACTGAAGGCATCTAAAGATGAGTTTGATATTCGCGACTGTGACTTTATGACAGGAGGACCTCCTCACTGGTTTATAAAAGGCCATTTTTTACGTCTTATCTCGACGGAAATCTCCTGGAGAAATCTGCATAAATTGCTAAATAATCCATCGCAAGACTGGGTGAAAATTTTTTTAAAGGAATGTCAAGAAGACGTTGCTCTTGGTGGACCTCGCATTGTTTTTCAAAATGAATCGGCTAGTTTAACGCAAGATGTGGCACCATTGCCTTGCTTAATTTTAAAAGATCGCTTTGGTGCTTTTGCAGATTTGTGGATGCTCTATGGAGAGCAGAAGGTTCAATATGGAGAGATTGTGCGGTCTCCCGTTAAGCGCGATTTGAAAACAGAAGAATTGTGGGCACAGGATTTGCTTGAAACCGGCTTTCAAAGAAAGCAAGTAGGGACATCTCAATATTACTGTCCTCTAGATGAAGTTCCCAAAAGTCTAAGTTTTCTTTTAGAATTAGGTTGGACCCTTCTTGATTTTCAGGGAAATCGGGTGGTCAATTATTCCAATGCCTCTTTAGATGTTCAGACAGGGCAAAAAGAAATCCTTATTCGCGGAAAGCTTCGTTTTGACGATTATGAGGCTAGTTTAGGGGATGTGGTGGGAGCTTTCAATCGGCGTGAAAATTTTGTGACAATCGGTTCCGGTGTGGTAGGTTTACTTCCACAGAATTTCAATAAGAGTGGGCTGCCTGATCTAGCTGAAGATGGCGAAATTGTCTCTGGTGGAATTAAAACAAAAAAAAGTCATTTTGGCTCTCTTCTGGAATTATTTGATACCCCTTACCAAATCTCGGCGGATCGTTCTTTTGAGCAATTGAGGCAAGGACTCCTGGATTGGAATGAGACCGAGGTTGTGGTTTTAAATCATTTTAAAGGAACGTTACGCCCCTATCAACAACATGGTGTGAAATGGTTAAAATTTCTGTTCGATCAAAAATTTCACGGTATTTTAGCAGATGATATGGGGTTAGGAAAAACCATTCAGGTTTTAGCTTTTTTATCGCTTTTGGATTCTGAGCTCCCTACGTTGATTGTTTTGCCGACTTCGTTGATTTTCAATTGGAAAAACGAAATTGAACGATTCTTAGAGGGACGAAGTCTGCACATCCATCATGGGCCCAATCGTCTGCAGCAATGGGAAGCATGGGATAAAAAAGGGATTATTCTTACGTCTTATGCGACGTTAAGAATCGATTTACCTATGTTCAAAGTCATAGATTTTCAAGCGATTATTTTAGATGAGGCGCAAGCGATAAAAAATGCACATACTTTGACGGCTCAAGCGCTCACACAGCTAAACGGCCAATTCCGATTATCTCTGACAGGCACTCCCATTGAAAATCACCTGGGTGAACTATGGTCCCAATTCCGATTTTTGATGCCGGAACTTTTGGGAAGTGAAAAAGATTTTCAAAATGATCTACAAGCCTCAGAAGGGGATTTACGCTATCTACAAAGGATCAAGAAGAAAATTCGTCCGTTCATGCTACGGAGAAAAAAGGAAGAAGTAGCAAAAGATTTGCCAGAAAAAATTGAACAAGTTGTCTGGGTAGAAATGAATCCTGAGCAACGTCAAGTATACGAGGACTATTTGAGTGGTGTGCGCGGCAATTTGTTTAAAAAGGTGGAGCTTGATGGCATCTCTAAGCACCGGATGGAAGTTTTAGAAGCCATTTTACGTTTACGCCAAATCTGCTGTCACCCTTTACTGGTGACAGCTCAAGAAGGTTCATTTGTCGCAAGTGCAAAATTGGACGTGTTGATGCAAGATTTAGAGACATTAGCTGAAGAAGGAAAGAAGGCGCTCGTTTATAGTCAATTTACGAGCATGCTTGGCTTGATTGCTAAAGAATTTCAGAAACGCGGATGGAATTTTGTTTACTTAGATGGAAGTACACATAATCGAGAAAAGGTTGTGACCCAATTCCAAGAGGATGCTTCGATTCCATTTTTTCTCATCAGTTTAAAAGCAGGTGGAGTTGGATTAAATTTAACTTCTGCTGATTACGTTTATTTATTTGATCCTTGGTGGAATGAGGCAATTGAAAATCAAGCGATAGATCGTGCTCACCGAATTGGACGTCAAGATACGGTCATTGCAAAGCGTTTAATTGCTATTGAAAGTATTGAAGAAAAAATCCAAAAATTAAAAGAGAACAAGCGGCAACTTATCGAAAGTTTGTTTGATGAAACGTATGGGCAAACTCAGCTATCAGAAGAAGATTTTCAATTTTTACTTTCTTAACACCGAAAGACCTTTTTAAAAGGGCGCGCACATTTGTGCATTATACACAAACAGTGCGCAAGACATTCTCGTTAGAGCTTAATTTCGCTATGTTTAGGGATTGCGCCAAAAAACTCATTGCGATAGGTGTCTTCTTCGAAGAGGCCGCCCATGTCATATGTGCGAGTAAAGCAATCAGCATCTTGGACTCCTCGCATTTTTACACACAAATGAGAAGCATCGATCACAACTGCAACATCAGGGGTATTCAAGAGAGAAGACAGGCATTCTTTGATTTGCCGAGTTAATCTTTCTTGAACTTGAGGTCTTCGCGCGAAATAATGAGCCACTCGATTAAGTTTAGAGAGGCCGATAACGCGATCATTTGGAATGTAAGCAATGTGACAGTAACCTAAAATAGGCACAAAATGGTGTTCACACATGCTGTGTATGCTAATGTGAGATTCAAGTAGCATATTCCGATAATTGAACTTATTTTCCTGTGTGGTAATCTTGGGAAAGTTATTACGATTCAAGCCAGGAAAGAGTTCCTTAACCAACATCTTAGCATAACGATAAGGTGTTTTTCGAATGGAATCATCCTCGACATCCATTCCAAGAGTTAGGAGGATTTTTTCAAAATAATATTCGATGTTTTTTATTTTCTCATCGTCCGTTAAATGGTTATCATTCCATGGATAAGGAATTTCATCCCCTGAATCGTTAATATGGGAAGTAGCAAATGGATTTGAGAGTACTTTTTCTTCTAACTCTAGCATTTTATACCTTCTTATAAATAGGCTTCTACATAGCAATTATCTGTCTCATACAATGTGACTTTTGTAATTGTCACCCCAGTCCCTTCAAGCATAAGGGGGCCGATTTCTCGGAGTATATATTCTGCCATATTCTCGGCGGTTGGGTTAAATTTGCAGATAAATGGTTCCTTTTTTCTTGGGATACTACGAAGCATTTCCACGACTTTTTCGTCTCGCTCATAGACTAAGAAGTTATGATCCCAATACTCTTCAATCCAAGATCCAATGCGATCTTTTAAGACGGAGAAATCAATAATTCTTCCTAAAGAATCTAAGCAAGGTGCTTCGGCAGTAAGGTGGATATAGTAATTATGTCCGTGCACTGTTGCACATTTACCTTCATGATCCATGACTCGATGCCCAGCACAAAAATGCAACTTTCGAATACATTTGATTGTATTTTTCACAAAAACCTTTTGGTTATATTCATCTCAAGCCAAATTCATAAAAAGCAAATGACGCGAGATCAAAATTACCAAGGTTTTCAAATTCAATCAATAAAAAATTTCTCCAATTTAAACTTAATAAATAATCATCAAATTTTATAAAAGAAATATCAAAAATGAAATGTATGTTTTTATTTTAATTTATTTGACTTGTGAAATTAAAATCGACTATAAGTAAATGTATTTAAAGACGATAAATTTTATTAATTCTTCTGTCTTCTTGGTTTATAGCTCAAACTTTTTGATGAAGGTGGAAAGAAAGTTTTTCACTTCCAACTTTATTCATCAAAACTTTCTTACATCAAATAAGGTTTCAAGAAAGCAAACATTTCATGCGGAAAAGAAAACCAAAATCAAAAATTTAAATCAACCAAAAAAAAGAAATAATTGTCTGATCAGTTGTGAAAGATTGTATGATAAAGAGATGATTAAAATAAAAAATTTGATTTTCTGTGTTAAAAAAAATAAAATTTGCATCCTCTGCTCCTTTTGCTTGAGAGTTATGTGAAAACGCTAGAAAATAGGGGTTTTTTAACGCAAAGAGGCAAGGTGAATCATGTGGAATAATTGGTGCGTCAAAGGTCTGTTGGTTCTTGGAATTTTTGGATGGTCGTCATGTCTGTTATGTGAAGAGGATTCCGCTTCTTATACAGTGGTACAAGATCAGGCTAAAATTCCGATTTTGACTCCTGCATTTTCAGGGAGAAAAACATTAAAAATCCGTTTAAAAAATGGTTTAGAGGCCTATCTTATCTCCGATCCTTTAGCCGAAAAGTCTGGTGCCGCTTTAAGTGTAAAAGTGGGAAGTTGGGAAGACCCTAAAGAATATCCAGGAATTGCGCATTTCTTGGAGCACATGCTATTTTTAGGCACAAAAAAATATCCGATTGAATCTGAATATAGCAGTTTTGTGAGTGAAAATGGAGGGACATCCAATGCGTTTACAGCCAACAGTGCCACCAGTTATTTATTTACGATTAACAATCCTGCTTTTGATCAAGCCTTAGATCGTTTTGCGCAGTTTTTTAAAGAACCGCTTTTTAATCCATCTGGAGTCGATCGTGAATTAATGGCCATCGATCAAGAGTACGCCAAAAATTTAGAAAATGATGACTTTCGTGCTTTATTCGTGCACAAGACTTTGCAAAATCCTAATCATCCCAATGCAGGATTTAATATGGGTAATAGTGACACTTTAAATAAAGTCTCGCAGGAAACCTTAGTGGCTTGGTATCAGACCCATTATAGTGCAAATCTAATGAAGCTTATCATCTATTCGAATCAATCCCTTGAGAAGCTTACACAGCTTGTTGTGCAAGATTTCGCAGATATTCCAAATACTCATAAAACCCAGTTTAGCACAACAATGCCCGCTTTTTCTGCGGAAAATCGAGGGAAAATCGCTTATATCGAACCTCTAAAAAATTTACGTTCCGTGACTTTGATTTGGGAAATGCCCGCTAAATTTGCTGAAATGCAAGATGGGAAGCCCGATGATATTTTATGCTTTATTTTGGGTCATGAAGGGAAAGAAAGCCTTTTAGCACAATTAAAAAGGGAGAAGCTTGCAGAAGGATTGCGTTGCGGGGGAGCCAAATCAGGAGAAAAATTATACGAGTTTTATCTTGAAGTTGATCTAACTCAAGAAGGCTTGCAGGAAGTCAATACAGTCATTTTGCGCTGTTTTCAAGCCATTGCCAATCTAAAGAAAAAGGGGGTTCCCGAATATGTCTTTAATGAATTAAAACGCTCTGAAACGTTGGATTACCAATACCAATCTCGGGAGGATGAGTTTTTTGATTTAATGAAACAAATTCGATGGATCGTCAATGAACCATTAGAAACTTATCCAGAGAAGACTCAGATCATTACTTCCTATCAACCTCAACTAATCCAAGAATTTTTAAGTGCTTTAACGCCTGAAAATTGTGAGATAGAGGTTACTGCGTCGCCACAAGAGTCAAAAGTGCAGCCAGATCAAAAAGAAAAATGGTTGGGAACCTCCTTTGCTATACGTCCGATCCCGGAAGATATTTTGAAAAAATGGAAAACCGCAGAACCTCATCCATCCATAGATATTCCAGGACCCAATCCTTTTGTTCCAACACATTTAGAAATCAAATATCCTAAAACAGAAGTACAGGATCTAGGGTATCTTCCTCAGCCGACAAAGATTATCGATAACGACACCGCAACCATCTATTTTGCACCAGATAAACGTTATCAAGAACCTAAGGTCTACTGGTTTTTTCAATTTCGCACCCCTGAAGTGATGGCGGATGATCCATTAAAAATTGTAATGGCCGATTTGGTTGTTAAAGGGGTCGTAGAAGCATTAAGCCAACTGAGCTATACTGCAAAGTTAGCCGGACTTAATTATTCCGTTAGTCAAGAGCTCAATGGAATTTCGGTGTCTTTGGATGGCTATAATGAAAATGCTTTAATGTTGTTTGAAACAATTCTCTCTGCATTGAAAAATGAAGAGCTAACCAAAGAAGACTTTAATCTCTATAAAGACATCCTCTTGCGGCAATATTTGAATTTCAATCAAGAAATGCCGATTAAGCAAGCCTCTGAATGGTTAAGGGATGCCATATATAAAAGATTTACGACAGAAAAGCAAAAAGCTTTGGCCATCCGAAAAGTCACCTACGACCAATTTAGCACGTATCGGAAGAAGCTTTTTGAACAGGCTTATATTGAAGGCGTTTTGTACGGAAACATGTCCACACAAGAAGCTGAAAAGTGTACATCACTCGTTATGGATCAATTTGCCGGCAAAGTTTATCCAAAGAGTGAGAGGCCCGAAATTGAAGTGATGGTCATGCCAAATGAAGGTGGTCCGTTCTATGTGGATTGCAAAACAAAATCACAAGGGAATGCGGTGATCTTGGCGATTGAAAGTGAACCCATTTCGTTTACGGCGCGGGCGGCTCAACAAATTTTGATGCAAGCCATGAAAGATCCTTTCTTTTCAACCCTGCGCACCAAGCAGCAAACAGGTTATATTGTCTTTTCTTCCGCCGAAGAAATCAAGCAACATCTATTTAATCTTTTTGCTGTGCAATCCAACACTCATAATCCAAGAGATTTATTAGCACGCTTTGAGTTGTTTATTGAAAGCTTTTTACAAGAGTTAAGAAGATCTGAGTTGCGTGAAGAGCAATTTTTAGCTATTAAGTCTTCCCTTTTGGCTGTTTTGCAAGAACCCCCCAAAAGTCTTGTTGAGATGGGAAAAGTATTGCGGCTCATGGTGACAGATTACCATGCTGATTTTCAGTGGCTTGACAAAAGGATTCATGCGTTAAAGACCATTACCTATGAAGATTGTCTAGAATATGCGGACTCTGTGTTAAACAAAAAAAATAAGAGACGCTTGGGAATCTTGCTAAAAGGCTCTCAACCGGACGGGAATATTTTAGATTATGCGCCTATGCGTTCTATCGGAGAGCTGAAACAACTCAGCACTTATACGCCTTTTAATCCGGCGCTATAAGGAAAAAGAGCCGAAAGCCAAATGAATGGCTTTCGGCAAGTGTCGTTTAAAGGGTGATAGCCGGAACAATTTGCCCACTGGTTAAAATACTTGAAATTTGTGCTTCATCAAGAGGGAGTTTTTGGAGAAGTCGCAAGCCTAGATAGGTTGCCGCTGCACAAGACTCCAAAGCTTCCTCAGGTGAGCGTTCTGTGACGGAACTGTCATCGTGACGATAATACTTTCCTTCGGGTGTTTTCTCGATGCAGATATAGTGTCCTTCGTTTTCATCGCCTTCATGGACAATGGCGGTGGCGACTTCGAAAGCACAGGCGTATTTAGGACTAATGGAAAGCGAATGATTTTCTTTAATAATTCCCACCTGTTGGAGGTCGTTTTCAATGAGTATCAACCGTCCTTCCGAGTCCAACTCAATTGGGCGACAATTCTTTTTCACCCCTTCTTCTGTTAAAACATTTCTTTGAATGTTCACGTAAAGGTGCTGGGGGATATTAACGAGCATTTGCTTAATCAAATATTGCTTCTCAGCCACTCTATCTTCGAGAGTTTGCAAATCAAAATCGGAAAAAGAAGGGATTGAACTTTCATGCTCATTTTGGTAGTAATTTCCAATGTCGATGGGTTCTTCTTTGTCAGCAGTTTCTGCCGTAAAAGTGAGCGAAATTGTCTGTGTGTCAAATTCTTTTGCATGAGCATATTTAATCACACCATCCTCTTGAGGTTCGTAAAGGTTAAGTGTGCGAAGAAAGTTGTTTTTTGTTTCATCGGTAGGGTTATCATGATTGATTCCAGCTGTGTTGGGCCATCCAAAACGACTTTGAATTAAACTTATTGCCTCAGCCGCTTCTTGTTGGTTAAATTCCAAAATATCCATCACATTAGGCATTAAAATGGGAAGGGCTTTCACCAAGCGCAAGCAAAGATCTCGATCAATAACTCCTTCAGATTGCGTACGAAGTTGATAAATGACAACTTTCAAGGTGCGCTGAAATTCTTGAATTTTTTTTGTCTCATTTGCAATTAAACGCTTTCTTTTCCAGGGACGCATTCCCTCAAGTGCAAAAGTTGCTTTAGGGAATTCCTGTTGATCATAGAGGCCATCAAAATTTGGATCACATGCGAGCATTTTTAAAACCGCATTTAACCAGCAGGTATTTCCCACATTGGGTGAGCCCACTCGAATACCTGAAGGAGGTGGAAGGGGAAGAGGTCCTGGATCAGGCAAAAGAGATTTTGTTTTGTAAGGGTTGGGCATATTTGGAAAGTCAGAGGATTCTAATTTGTGAATTTTTTTCTGTTTTAAATAGGCTAAGGTTAGCATGAGGACTAAAATATTGAGTCCTAGTGAAGGCAGTAAAGTCGCGATTGCCAGAGTAATGAACGTCGCTCTTTGTTTTTTACTGAATCTATCAGTTATGGTACGTGTTGTGCCATCTGCCAATTTAAGCTCGGACTTTACCTTAAAAGGTTTTTTCCAGTGAGATTCTGAAAAAAAAGTTTGAATTGTATTGATTTCAGCCATAAAAATTTCCTTAATTTATAAATACCCTTTATGATATATTACCGAGCATTTTTAGAACAGAGCTAAGCTTTTGTTTTGTTTCTTCGGATCCTTTAAATTTGTTTGCGATTTCTGTCAATAACGCTTGATGGGGAGAGACCTTCGATTGATTGGTAATGTCTAAAGCTATGAGAAGAGCTTGTTCTCGATCTCAAGAAGACCGTATTTGCTTATCTTTAATTAGGATTTAGGAAGTATATGAAGTTTTTCTTTTTTTGTTATGAGAACTTCTTGAACTTTTACAGGATCCAAATTGTGAAAATGAACCGCAAATAGAGACATGCAACTTTATTATTTTTGATGGATGACTTTTTTAAGTAAATGCTTTGTAGATTTAGGTCCTTTGAATTTTTTGTCGATGGCTTTAAGCAAAACTTTATTGGGTTTGATTGTTCCAGGAGTTCGATAATAGGTTAGGGCTTCTTGCAAAATATGTTCGCGGTCCCAAGAAGACCACTTTTTATAAATAGAATCGGCAATCGCTTCTGCTTTCAAAGTAACTTGATCATGAGGTAGGCTTTCCTGCAGTTTCTCTGCAATTAGCACAAATAGCATCCCTCTAAAAGCTGTTTTTAGGCCAGCCCAAGTGCAAGTTCCTGCTTTCTGAGGCCGATATTTAAAAGATAAAAATTCCTGAGTATTTAACTCTTCGTACAGTCTATTTTGTAACTGTAAGGCTTCTTGGCGAGACATGACTGGAGTGATGCCTAAAACGTTTTGTGGTGAACCAGAAAATGTTTTTAATTGAAGTCCGGGTGCAATGGAGCTGTCAATTTCCTCTCCTCGGTTGCTCTCAGCTATGATCCCTTTATATACAAAGCGGTAAGTTGTATGTGCCTTCCAACCTGTCGGGATGAGAATGATTTGACCTTCTTCGTAGTGATGTAAGCGGTGTTGGATCACCTCGTTGGATGAGAAATTGATGTCTAATTTTTCGTTAAAAGCTGTGAGAATTTTGGTGCGGGCTTGCTCGGTGAATTCTGGGAAGGCGCTTAATGGAAATGCTTGAAAAAAAGTGCGGAGCGATTTTTCAATTTCTGGGATCGTAAAAAAAGAACTCGATTTTGACAGGGAAGAAAAATTGATTCCAAAACGATGGGTTAAAAAGGTTTGTCGTAACCAATCTCGATGTTCTTCTACATCGACTCCGTATCTGTGAAAAACGTTTAAATGCTCACCCTTAGAAGTTGAAAACGCTTGGTTGGCCAAATAAAATTGGTTGTAGATTCCATCGAGTTCAAAAGGTGTAGGATCAATTTTGTTCTGTAGAATAAGTTCTAGTACAGCAGGTGAGGCATATCTTAGTAAAAGATTAGCGAATGCTTCCGAAGGCATTTCCGGATCAAGGAAAGAAAACATCGACCGAAAGAATGCGGGATTATCAAGGGACAACGTGGCCGCAAAAATAGGAATATCATTTGCGAGGATGTTTGGATCAGCACCATAGCGCAATAAAAGTTGTACAGCTGTTAAATCTTCATATTTGATGGCTTGATAAAGAATGGCGTTCTCATTGGGGTTCGCATCATGTGCCAACAGTTCTTCTAATGCCTCATGACTGCGATGGTAAAGCGCTCTTTCGAGTAAGCTTTCTCCTGATGCATTGATCTCGGATAGCGATGCTCCTTTTTCGATCAGCATGGAAATAACTTCGGGATAATTAGAATTTACAGCGTCAAACAGTGGCGAAAAATCTTGCTGGGGATGGGGAGAAACACCTTGATCCAAAAGATAAAGAGCAGTTTTTGGATGGTTTGTCAAAATGGCTAAGTTTAAAGGCGGAATTTCATGTGCATCATTGGCGAAATTGAAGTCAAACTCGTGATTGGCAAAGTGTTCGAGGACTTCTAAACATCCCTCACCCACAGCATGTATAAAAGCGATTTGCAATTCATTTACAGAGAGGGAGTCAAGTCCTAATTTAAAGACTTTGATTTGCTCAGGCGTCCAAAAGGTTCCCGAAGGGATACGAATGGGCTCTAAAGGGGCGAACTTTTCATCGTTTTTGATTAAGGGAGATGGAGGAGGCGTTGTAGGATGAGAAATAAACTGGTGTAAATCAGGAAATGGGGGAGGCGATTCTACTGAGATAATCGAGGAAGATAATTTGCGTACCTTTAAAATCTTCTGATCATTAATGCGAACTCCAGTTTTAATTAGATGCTTTAAACGATGGATTTTAACCAACAAGCGTTCTCTAATTGCTCCCAATGATTTTTTATTTCCAGAAGAAAAATATTTAGGAAGCTCTTCCTTATCAACTTTTAAAAGATTCTTAACTGTTACAGGATTTAAATCATGATAATAAAAAGAAGGAATAGACATAAAACCTCACCAATTTCAGTGTATTATCTCATTTAATTATTAAGATTTTAATAAGAGATATAGTGGAGGATTTAGTTGTGTATCTATTTTAATTTAGCTTAGTTTTTTTAGCTGAGGGGAATTGATTAAAATAGTCAATAAGTCTCTTGTTTTTTTTGATCCATGAAACTTCTTTTTGATGAGCTTAAGTAAAGGTAGATTGGGTTTGGCTGCATCGGGGGCTTCATAGTAGCGCAATGCTTTTAAAAGCTCCTGTTCACGATCCCATTTAGACCAAGTTTTATAAATCTTGTTTCCGATGCGTTGGGCTTGATTTGTCGCCCGATTGATGGAATATCCTTGCCGTTGGAGTTCTTCTGTGATCAAAACAAATAGGATGCCTCTAAAGGCTGTTTTGAGTCCTGCCCAAGCGCAAATTCCTTTTTTGTGAGCTTTATATTTAAATTGGATCACTTTTTCTGCTTTTAGATTTTGATACAAAAGAGAACTCGCTTGATGGGCTGCACTGAGCGATGATTTACATTTTGCTCGTTTTAAATCCTCCTTTTTTAATGTTTCAAAAGTATGAATTTGCAATCCCGTTGGTGTTTCTTCCTCGAATTGGGCCCCACGATTACACTCTAAGAGTAGCCGCTTATAAGCCACGCGGTAGATGGCGTGTGTGTCCCAGCCAGCCGGAATTAAGACAGGCTCTCCTTGTTCATAGCGAGAAAGACGATGCGTATGGAGGTCTTTAGTGTCGAATTCATCTTCCTTTGAAGCGTATTCAAACGAAGAAAGGATTTGATTACGTGCTTCCTTGGTCAATTCGGTATAGTGGGCAGGAAAGTGCTTAAAAAATTCCTGAAGCGATTCATACATTTCTGATAGGGTGCGATGATGGTCAAAGGATTCCAATTTCAGATCAGGCACACTGACATCAAATCGATGAGCTAAAAATTTTTGTCTAATCCAATTTGAATAATCTTCACCTTTTATCCCATTTTGATGGAAAGCCTCTAGATGGTCGAATTTTTTTTCTGAGTAGAGGATATGATAAGCTCCTGTGGAAGAATCCAACTCAGCTTTTAACCCTTTCTTGATAAATAACTCTAAGACTTCTACCGATGCATTGGCAAGTAAGGTCAAACGGAAATCTTCATTTATTTTATCATCCCTATCCTGGTATCTAAATCCGTGCTCAAGCAATGCCTCCATAATCTCGGGCTTCGGCTGCTGCAGCGCTGCGACGTAAATGGAGAAATTTCCATAGCGAGCTCGGGGATTTGCTTTAAATTCTAGGAGCATTTTAACAGCTTCGACGTTTCCTTTCCGAATCGCCCGGAGAAGGGGAGGATAACCCTCATCCAGCTTGATTTTTTGATCTAGAAATCTGCGCAAAGTCTCACAATCATTTTCTTCAATAGCCCTTTCAAACGCATTTCTTGGAAAAGGGGTTCCAAATGTGAAAGGTTCTGCTTTTGGTTTAGGAGGTGGGATAAAGGTGGTTTTAGGTTTTACTTGAAAGGTTTGAAACGCGGGAAATTTTTTACGCTCCGGAATGCCATAGATATAAGTTTGGGGAATAAAATAGCTTTTTTTGGGGAAAATGGGCTTAATTTCAAATTTGTTTAAGAGGAGAAGGCTGTCGATTTTGCGTTCATTAATCCAAACGCCCCCGGTCTTAACGAAATGCCAGATCCGATTGGTTTTTTCCCGTAAAAGGCTGATGGAATCGGAACGAAAAAAGTTAGAAAGCTCAGGGGGGAGTATTTTTAGAGCAGATTCCACATAAAGGGGATTTAATTGTGCACATTTAAGAGTGATATCAGACATCTTATTTTGCCCATGTTTTTAAAATGAACGAGATAATAAGATAACTGAGAATTTTATGCCTAATTATAAAAGTGAAGCTGGATTTTCATAAGTTTTATTGCTTTATCAAGTTCTCGTGCTCGTCAAACTCGAAAGCGAATGAGATCTGGTAAAGAAATTCAAAAATTTTGATTTTCATCCTCAAATTTGGTGACTTCTATTCAAAGAAATCCTATAACTTCAAAAAATCATGTGTCTTAAGGGGTAAGAGATAAAATGTCCTTTAAAAACACAAAAACACGTATATAGAGATAAATAGAATTCATAATGAAAGCTTTACTTTTCCTAATTCTGAAACTGAGATAAAGCACTTAATAGTTGCTCTCAATGCATTAAAGCCCTTATCTAAAGAGGATATCAAATTTTACGAAAACAAAGTAAAATATCATCAGGAAAAAGCCGATTTTTTATATGAATTCACAAAGAAAAAAATCTGATGGTTACCCGATTTATCTGAAAGAAAAAAAGCGAGATATTGTTTTACTACAGCGGTAGCTATGGCTGTTCCAGGATCTCCTCAATCTAAACTTATTGCCGCTATTTTAAATTTATTACTTCAATATGGTTTGGACTGCTTGGCCGAGTGGGAAGAAATAGATGAAAAATTATATTGGATAAAATACCATTATGAAATGGCTGAATTCTATTAGGATGTTTTAAATAAGTTAGCTAAATAATTTAAAAGTATATTGGATTGATAATTTTTGAAAGGGGGGAGTGCAAGCCTCCCTAAAATTAATATTTAAAATAAGAATTGCAAAAAAAATATTGAGGCTTCAGCAAGAGTTTTTAGGGCTTAGCCAACAATTTACAGGCAAACATGGCTTATAAAAGTGGAGCTGGATTTTGAATCAAAGTGGCATAATGATACGAAAAAGTTGCAGCCATGTCTCCATCAATAATCCTGTGATCAAAGCTCCAAGACAAATTCAACGTATCGCGCAACTCTAAAATCCCATTTTTAGCGATTGGTTGTTTCTGGATTTTAGAGACAGCAAGAATCGCAACTTCCGGATAGTTAATGATGGGAGTAGCCCACAATCCTCCTCCACCTAAGACACCAAAATTGCTAATGGTGATCGTCGATTCTTTCATATCGCTTGGAGCTAAACGATTCTGAGTCGCCCGGTTTTTGAGCTGCTCATATTCCCGAATAATGTCTGCTAAAGACATCTTTTCCACATGTTTAAGGACTGTCACGATCAATCCCAGTTTTGTGGCCATTGCAATCCCAATGTTGTGAGGTTGGTGGATGCGAATGGACTGATTTTTGGCATCTACAGAACTGTTAAAAAGTGGGTATTGTTTAAGCGTTAACGAAAGGGCTCGGATTAAAAAAGGCATGTAGGTGGCATTGATATTTTCTTTGGCGGCTTCTTCTTTTATTTTCTGGCGCAGTTTTACTAAACGTGTAGCTTCTACTTGCTCAAAGTAGGAAAAATGGGGAATAAAACGTTTAGAAAGAGACATCTTTTGCGCCATTAACTGCCGAATGCCGATCAAAGGCTCTATTTGGTCGTCAGGTAAAGAGAGGGGAGGTGGGCAGCTTTCTTCAGGGGATTGAGAGACATATTTTTTGATGTCATCTATAGTAATTTCACCGTGGTCACCAGTTGCAGAAATCGTGGACAAATCTAATCCCAGATCGCGGGCCATTTTACGGGTAGCTGGAGCTGCCAGACTTTTTTCCTGTGTACAACTTGGAGCTTTCGTTTTGACCTTTTTGGGAAGGGGCTGTGTACTCGCTATTTGCTCAGCCTTTTTTTGCTGAGGCGTCGGATGAATAGCCTCCTCCAATTCAATATCGTAAAGAGGTTTGCCTTTAATGGCGATTTCACCCGGTTGATAGTATATTTTGACAAGTTTTCCGGGATGAGGGGCAGGAAGTTCGACGGTGGCTTTATCTGTCATGACAATCACCACAGGTTCATCTTGCTCAAGTCTTGTATCCAGTGACTTGATCCATTCGATCACTTCTCCCTCGACAACGCCTTCACCAATATCAGGAAGTGTCACAGTAAAGATTTTTTCCATTGCAACCTCTGATTAATAATGCATGGTTTCGAGAACAGCTTGAATCACGCGATTGGCATCTGGCAGATATTCATGTTCAAGCGTATGAGGAAAAGGTGTGTCCAAGCCACAGCATCTTTTAACGGGGGCTTCGAGACTTAAAAAACATTGTTCCATAATGGTGGCTGCAATTTCAGCACCGAAGCCAGCTGTTAAAGGGGCTTCATGAGCTACCACACAGCGACCTGTCTTTTGTACAGAGTTGACAATGCAAGGAATATCGAGAGGATTCAGTGTGCGTAAATTGATCACTTCAACATCTACATGATGTTCTTGAGCGAGTTTTTCGGCAGCTTCCATGTTTTGATGATGTTGTGCTCCCCAGCCAATGAGTGTGACTTCTTTTCCGATACGTGCAACAGCTGCTTTCCCAATGGGAATGACATATTCCTCTTCAGGGACGTCTTCTTTAAGAGCCCGGTATAACCGTTTGGGCTCAAAGAAAATCACAGGATCATTTGATTGAATAGCGGCAGTGAGAAGGCCTTTGGCATCATACGGAGAAGTGACTACAATGACAACAAGTCCTGGTACAGATAAAAATTGTGCTTCGGGAGATTGTGAATGGTAATGTCCGCCATGAATGCCTCCACCGTAGGGTGTGCGTATTACTAACGAGGAGGTATATTGTCCAGCAGTGCGGTAGCGCATTTTGGCGAGTTCGTTCACAATTTGGTCATAAGCAGGAAAAATATAATCGGCAAATTGAATTTCACAAATCGGTTTTAATCCTCTTTGTGCCATTCCGATACCAAATCCAATAATCCCTTGTTCTGCCAAAGGTGTATCAAAGCAGCGGTCATCTCCAAAGGCATCATGTAAACCTGCTGTGACACGAAAAACGCCTCCAAAAGAACCGGCATCCTCACCGAAAGCGACCAATCGGCCATCTTTAGCGAATTGCTGATGCAGCGTATGATTTAAAGCTTGGATAATGTTCATTTCTGGCATGGATCTATCCTTTTTCCCCAAATAATTGATTCACAGCTTGAAATTCCTCTTTTAGGCGTTGTGGAATTTCAAAATAGACATCTTCGATCATCGAGTGTAGGGGCGGGTGTTCCGTTTTTTTAGCCACTTGGATCGCTTCATCGATTTCTTTTTTAATTTTTGCAAGCAAAGCTTCTTCTTTTTCAGCATTCCAAAGTTTTTTAGATTCCAAGTACAAACGCAATCTGCGAACAGGGCATTTATTTTCCCATGACTTAACCTCTTCCTCAGAACGGTAGCGACTTGGATCATCCGAAGTTGAGTGAGCTCCCATTCGGTAGGTCATCGCTTCAATTAAAATAGGACCATGCCCTTCGAGGCAGAGCTGTTTAGCTTTTGCTACCGTTTCGTGGACAGCAAAA
This sequence comes from Parachlamydia sp., assembly GCF_050255895.1. Taxonomy (NCBI): domain Bacteria; kingdom Pseudomonadati; phylum Chlamydiota; class Chlamydiia; order Parachlamydiales; family Parachlamydiaceae; genus Parachlamydia; species Parachlamydia sp. The sequence continues at coordinate 19,268 of NZ_JBFWIR010000001.1, read as the reverse complement.
AAGTCATTGCCATCGACTCGAAAAGCTTGAATTCCATAACCAATCCCTTTGGGATAAATTCCATCAGAGGCAAATTGACTGGTACAAGGAGTTGAAATAGCGTAACCATTATTGCGACAAAAGAAAATGGCTGGAGCTTTACGGACTGCTGCGAAATTAAGGCCCACGTGGAAATCTCCTTCAGAAGTAGCTCCGTCGCCAAAATAGGCAACTGCCACAGCTTCCTCTTTCTGTATTTTCATCGCATAAGCGCAGCCAGCAGCATGAGGGATTTTCGTTCCGATGGGAGAGGAGACAGGCACAACATTTAAAGCCTTAGAACCAAAGTGGTTGGGCATTTGTCTGCCCATAATCAAGTCTTCCTTATTCCCGAACATATGGTGGAGGTATTGCTGAATGGTGAAACCACGCCAAAACATCACTCCGAGTTCTCTATATTGCGGATACATCCAATCCGCAAGATCGAGAGCGGCCGCGCTTGCAACGGCACAGGCTTCTTCTCCAAGCGAACTTAAGGCAAATGAAATGCTACCTTGCCTTTGGAGGGTAATCATCCGATCATCCACACTGCGGGTTAGTACCATTGTTTCGTAGCCGCGAATTAATACATCATCCGCAATCTGATGCTTGCATTCTTTAGAGAGAATCCCTTTTTCATTTAAATAGGAAATCGTGGAGATTTGCATGGCGTTTTAAACGTCCTTTTATTCAGTAAAGATCCTCAAAAAATACCCGATTTGCATTATTCGCACAAGAGTGTGAACCGCTTATTACTAGACGATTTTCTGCATTTCGATTTCTTCTAATGTTTTATTTTTGGTTTCAGGAACAAGAAAGTAACAAAAAAACCATGCTACGATGGAGATGAGGCCATACAGCCAAAAAGTCCCCGCTTGCCCCAAAGAGTGGATTAGCGTAAGAAAAGTGAACGCTACGATGAAATTGGTTAACCAATTCGTGATAGTCGCAATACTCATCGCTTTACCGCGAATTTCGAGAGGATAAATTTCAGATATCAGCAACCAAAAGATGGGGCCCAAGCTAATCGCAAAAGAGCAAACATACACAATTAAGCAGGCGAGGGTGATTTCTCCGAGCATTTCGGAAACATGAGGGATTGAAGAGGCCAAACCGAGAGCAAACAAGCTGAAAATCATCCCTGCCAGCCCTATTAAGAGCAAAATTCTTCTTCCTAAAGTGTCTAACAGCTTAAGTGCAAAGAGGGTGGCAATGAGATTAACGGCACCGATAATACTCGTTGCAAAAACGGCTCCCACAGCAGATTTAAACCCAGCCAATTCAAAAATGATCGGAGCATAGTAAATAATTGTATTGATTCCAGTCGCTTGTTGAAAGATCGCCAGGCCAATTCCAACGACCAGCATGCGCTTTACCCATGGTGTGAAAACAAAAGCGTTTGTGTTCGAGCCGGCAGATACTTGACGAATCTCTTGAATCTCCCGTTCCGCTTCTTTCTTCCCGTGAAGAATATGCAGAATCCGTTTGGCTTCTGTTTCTAGCCCTTTTTTGATCAGCCAACGGGGGCTTTCTGGGAGAAAGAGCATGCCGATTCCAAAAATGAAAGAGGGAAACGCTCCAAGCCCGATCATCCAACGCCAGTTTTCGCTATACGCAAAAGCATAATCGACACAATAGGAAACTAAAATGCCAATGGTGATGGCTAATTGATTAAGAGAAACGAGACGTCCCCGAATGGGAGCGGGGGAGATTTCAGAAATGTATAGGGGAACAATCGCAGAAGAAATCCCCAGGGCTATCCCAATAAAAATGCGACTGATAGCTAACCAACTAAACTGGGGCGCAAATGCTGAAGCAACGGAGGCAATCGTAAACAAACAAGCAGTAAAGAACAGCAAGCGCCATCTTCCTAATTGATCAGAAAGGAAACCCGCGCAAGCACTACCCACGATGGCGCCTAATAAGACTGAACTGATGACAATTTCAACTTGTGATGAAGACAGGTTGAAATCATGTCGAATAAAAAGAATGGCACCAGAAATCACGCCTGTATCATAGCCAAAAAGCAAACCTCCCAAGGCGGAAAGAGTGACAATCATGTAAAGAGACAATGGATGTTTCACGGCAAAACCTTTCTTTCTGTTCTGCCATAAAAATCCTGCAATTGCAATTCCTCTTTTTAAAAATCTTGAAAGTTTTCTGCAGGATATGCTACATCAAAGGACTCTTTTAACCTCTTACTTATCGAGAATGCTCATGTACATCAGTCATAATAAAGTTCGTATGCATGATACAGATATGGCAGGAATTTTGTATTTCCCGCGTCAGTTTCGTTTTGCCCATGATGCTCTAGAAGATTGGGTGGAATCTGAAGGATTGGGATTTAACCAGGTTTTCCATCACGAAAAGTTTGTGTTTGTGATTGTACATGCGGAAGCCGATTATTTGGTATCATTACAAGTAGGGAATAAGTTGGAAGTACATTTGACCATTGAAAGGGTGGGAACAAGTGCTTTTACTGTGAATTACCGCATTTATAAAGAAAACCAACAATTGGTTGGGACAGCCAAAACGGTTCATGTGACATTGGATGCCACAACGCGCCAAAAAATCGAAATCCCCAAAAAATTTAGAGAAATTTTAGAAAAGCATTTAGTCGCTTAATTCAATTGAAGGATTCCATCTTTTTCTAGAATCGCAGTGACAGAATATCGTTCTGAGTGATTACGTCCAAGTTTACCACAGCTCATGGATGGATCATGGCAAAAAATAAGCACTCCATTTTCTTTTTCAAGTTGGGACAAAATTTGCCTTTTTTCGTCCACCATGAGCTCGGAAAAACGATCATACCCCATAGTAATCGGTAAATGTAACCAAGGAATGCCTGGGATTAAATCGCTGGCAAATAGAATTGTGTGATGATTAACACGCAATTTGGCTAGCATGAGTCCTCGGGTATGCCCATGGGAATAAACAAAAGAAATACCAAAATTCAAAGATGGGTGGGATGTTCCCTCAATCAAAACAAGCCTACCCGATTCTTGCAGTAAAGTATGGAGCTGAGGAATAAACGAAGCTGTTTCTCGTATGTGAGGCTTTTGAGCATATTCCCAATGCTCTTTTCCCACAAAGTATTGGGCATTCGGGAAAAGGAGTTGGAGAGGAGAATTTGCTTTGTAAGCAGATAAAAGGCCTCCTGCATGATCAAAATGCAAATGAGATAGCACGACTGCATCGATATGTTGATGAGAAAGCCCTATCTTTTGCAAATTCTCAATCAGCACATTCTCGTTGTTAATTCCATAGCGTTCACGCAATTTCGGGTCAAAAAAAGCCCCACTTCCTGCTTCTAGTAGAATATTTTGATCCTGAACTTGAATGAGGAGCGTGCGGCTTGCTAAAGGAATTCGATTCAATTCGTCAGCAGCAATCCACCGTTTCCACAATTCTTTTGGAGCATTGCCAAACATGGCTCCTCCATCCAAACTCAGTCGATTCCCTTCTAAAATACGTAGCTGCATCTTTATATTTCCCATTGCGGATTTCTTTTTTCTAGAAAGGCCTGCATCCCTTCTTGTGCCTCTTTTGAGCGGCGTCTTTGTTGGTGATTACTGAGGGCTAAAAGGAGGTCTTCTTCAAATTTTGAAGGATAGAGTTTTTGAATGAGTTGTTTTGTCTCTTGAGTTGCCTCGGGAGCACCCTTGATAACCGAATTTGCCATTTTTAAGGCTTCAAAAAGAAGTTTTTCCTGAGGAACAACTTGATTAATTAAACCAATCACTTGCGCTTTTTTTGCATCAATTAGTTCACCTGTCAGCAAGAGTTCTTTCAAATCTTTTTGTTTAAGTTGTCGCATTAAGAAAACCATCACTTGCGCGGCAACTAAACCTCGTCGAGTTTCAGGATAGCCAAAAAAGGTATTTTCACTAGCTAAGGCGAGATCACATGCTGTGACAAGGCCCGCTCCACCAGCGATAGCTGCCCCATGTACAGCCGCAATAGTAATTAAGGGTGTGTGATAAAGGGCGGAAAAAACTTGAGCGAGAATTTCGCTCGACTCGATTGATTTTGATGTATCACAGGCTTCGGCAAGATCCATGCCTGCACAAAAAACGGGACCCTCTCCTTGAAGAATTAAAATCCTTTTTGAGGGATCCTTTTCAGTTGATTTCAAGGTAGAAAGAAAATCCTGCAATAAGCTGATATTCAAGGCATTTCTTTTCTCAGGACGGTTTAACTTGATGATCACGACGTTATGGCTGGGATGTTCGACGAATATATTTGTATTCATGAGGCTAAGCATTTTGTTAATCTGTTTTCATCGATTTCAAGAGGCATTTCAAGCAAGATTTGACCTAGTGCTTTGCCTTGTGCATCAATGCGAAGGGAACGGCTTGCACCTTTTCCTAATGCCCCTTTAAGTACAAAATTCAATGCCCCTAAATTAGGCCACTCATAACGGATCACGCTCTTTACCTGCGTCTTTTGCATAAACTGCAGCACTTTTTCCGATGTGAGTATTTCGACAAGAAATTGATAACCCTCACTGGTATAAGCAATAACTCCAATATTGGAATCAGAACCTTTGTCACCACTTCTTGCATGGGCAATGTCATAAAGATGGATCAATTTGTGCATAGTTGCTCCACTGCATACGTTTGAGTGCAAGGCGTGACATCTTTTGTGTCAATTAAGCAGGGCCAATAACCAAAGACGGGTAAAATTTTGGGACGGCCTGTTAAATAGCCCGTGGTTCCTTGAGGACCACTTGTGACAAGTGGTGCAAATTCTTTAACAAAAAACTCTAAAGCTTCCCGGTTTTCATCTGCGGCACTGACTTTTAATACACATTCTGTACAAGCGCCTTGCGGAATAATACCTAAAGTGGCATCTCCAGCTCCAATGCATTCAATCAATGAATCTTGCAAGTTATATCCAGCTTGTTTGACACGTTCAAGAATGATGGTACCACATTTTCGCGCCTTTTTATCCGCATCCATTCCAATTATTGTGAGCAGTCCATCGGCTCGATACCCATTTTTATATGTGGCGCTCACCTTATAACTGGTAGGTGGGGGAGATCCTTTACCTCCGCTTACTCTTACTCGATTAGGGGCTTCTTCTTGCAGTTGAATGTTCAAAAATGACACATTGACATCTGGGCTTAAATAAGAGCCAGGGTCTCCAATTTCATATAACAACTGTTCCTTAATGACAGGAAGATTCACAATTCCACCAGTGTGAGGGGGCTTTGTTAAGGTGAAATGCCCTTTTTGATCCATTTCGATAATCGGAAATCCGATCATTTCTGATGCCGGAAGATCTAGCCAATTCGTCAGAATTCCTCCTGTTGCTTGCGTTCCACATTCAATCAAGTGACCAGCAATTGTCGCGTTGGCAAGTAGATCATAATCTTGAAGATCCCATCCAAAATGAAAGGCTGCAGGAGCTACTGTTAAGCTGGGATCTGCGACACGTCCTGTAATCACGATATCGGCGCCTTGTTGTAACGCTTCGACAATTGCAGAAGCTCCTAGGTAAGCATTTGCGGTGACAAGCTTTGGTGAAATCGTTTCAATCGACGCATGAGTTTCTAAATTGTGAAAATTTTCAGGGGACTTGAGAAGGATGGAAAGGACATCGTCTCCCGTCACAATTCCAATCTTTAAATGAACACAGCCAGTGCTTTTAAGGATTTTGGCGCATTCTTGGGCACATCCAAATGGATTCAATCCACCCGCATTTGCAATGATTTTAACCTTCGAACCCTTCTTCCAAAAGGGGACAAGAGATCGAATTGTTTCGATAAAATCTTTAGCATAACCTAGAGTAGGATTTTTTTCTCGTTGGATGGCCATAATCGACAGAGAGACCTCAGCTAGGTAGTCCAATGTAATGTAATCCAAATCGGGAACTTGCTGAAGAAGTGTTGCAGCTGCAGAAGGGCGATCTCCCCAAAAAGCGGATGCGTTAGCAATGCGAATAAGTCTATCCATTTGATCTTTGCAAGTATGAGTTTCGAAATTTTGAATCTAATCCACTCTCTTAGAGATTTTCAAGGAAAATATGGTGAATACATTAAAATAAACGTTAGCGTTAATTTCGGAAAATTCAAATCAGAGGTTTTCAAAATTTGCAGAAGATTTTTGAGTGGGTAGATATAGTGTAGGGGAGTTTTAGATATTATTAAGTCTGCATTTCTATCAATGACAATGAACGGTATTTTTATAACCTTGATTTGCAATTATACCTGAAAGACGCCAGTGTGGAAGGTTTTAGGTAGCTGAGGGGCTTCGTTGACAAGATGCAAAAGATCAATCAAAACGGATCTTGTGGCGTGAGGAGGAATAATGGCATCAACCCAACCACGTGCAGCCCCATAACGAATATCCATTTGTATGTCATAGACCTGTTTGATCTTTTGTCTCAGCTTTTCTGCTTCTTCAGAATCCATGGGAGTGCCTTTTCTTTCGGCTGCTTGCTTTTGAATGGTGAAAAGGGTATTGGCTGCTTGGTCTGCTCCCATAACGGCGTACTTAGCGTTGGGCCAGGCTAGAATGAAATTGGGATCGTAGGCTTTACCACAAAGTGCGTAGTTACCAGCCCCAAAAGAATTTCCAACAATAATGGTGATTTTAGGTACGATGGAATTGCTGATCGCATTGACTAATTTGGCACCGCTTCGAATGATTCCCGATTGCTCGGCTTCTTTACCTACCATGAAACCGACCACATCTTGCAAAAAAATGAGAGGGGTTCTGGTTTGGTTGCAATCCATAATGAAGCGCGCGGCTTTATCGGCACTTTTCGCATAAATGACCCCACCAATTTCAATTTCTCCCCGTCCATTCGTGGTTTGCTCACGTTGATTCGCGATAATCCCGACCGGCATTCCTTGAATTTTGGCAAAAGCCGTAACAAGGGACTTGCCATATTCACTTTTGTATTCAATCAAGGAACCTTTATCCACAATGCAATTCATGAGAACATGCGTGGAATAGCTGGTTTGATTATCTCCGCTCACTAGATCATATAACTCGAGGGGCTCGTATTCGGTTTCTCCAATAGGCAAAGATTCTGAGAATATCTTGGGAGAAGGTAAGAGGTCAGTCAACTGTCTCAAACGTTCTAGACAAGCGTGATCATTAGGTTCCAGAAAATCTACGGTACCGCTGATTGCCGCATGCATGTCCGCTCCACCTAGCTCTTCTGGATCCACAACCTGCCCAATTGCGGCTTTAACAAGTGCAGGACCTGCCAGATATAATCCGCTACCTTTTGTCATGAGAAGTTTGTCACATAAAACGGGAAGATATCCACCGCCTGCAATACAATTTCCCATAATGGCGGCAAATTGAGGAACGGCAGCAGCAGATAAAATGGCATTATTTCGGAAGATACGTCCAAAATCATCTTCATCCGGAAAAATTTCAGCTTGCAAAGGAAGGAAAACACCTGATGAGTCGACTAGGTAAATGATGGGTAAACGGCATTCAAAAGCAATACGCTGCGCTCTTAATACCTTTTTTACAGATTGTGGGAACATCGCACCTGCTTTTACAGTGGCATCATTTGCGATGATCATGCATGGTCGGTTGAGAACCTTTCCAATACCTGTAATGACCCCTGCAGCGGGCAGCTCTCCCCATTCGGTATACATTTGGTAGCCTGCCCAAATGCCGAGCTCAAAAAACGAATCAATATCATCTAGCAAGAATCTTAATCTTTCACGTGCAGTCAGACGCCCCAGACGTTGCTGTCTTTCTTGACCTGCTTGTCCGCCCCCTTCTTTTAAAATGGCTTCTTCTTGCAGAATATTCTCTGTCAAATGGCGCAGAGAACGAATGTGATCCAGCTTATGCTGTTTTACTTGTTTGGTTGCCATAGATTTTTCAGCTCGGTAAGTTGATCAGAAACATCTTCAGTTTCAACATCATGATTAGAAAAAATTGACCCAATGTTTTGTGAAAACAGATCTTGAGCCATTTGAAAATAATGTTTCCCTAAAATGAGATCTTTTTTAATAGAGGGAGAATCATTTTTCAAGTCTGTCTCAAGTTTACTCAGCACTGCTGTGGTTGTATAAAGCGCAATGGCTCCATTTGTAATACGGTCTAAGGAAAGTTGTTTTTCAATAATGCCTTCCCGTTCTTTGGCAAGTAAGCGAATAATGGCTAATCCAAAATTGCGCACATTCACACTCAGTTGTTCTGCTTCGCTTTTCAAGAGCTTGGAAGAAGGGATCGTTGGGGATTGTAGTTTTTTGTAGTAATCACCCGCGAGATCTAAGGTTTTTTTAAAGTTTTCAAAAGGGCTCTTTAATCTTTTTAAATCTTCTTGTAGGTGCTGGCCCACATCGCGCATACCCACGAGTCCTATAAAGGCACGCATAACTTCATTTGAGCCTTCTCCGATCATATTAAGACGTGCATCGCGCATCATTCTTTCAAAAGGGTAATTGGTAAAGAAGGAGCGTCCACCAAAGATTTGCATGGTTTCATAAAGGATGGTCCAGAGTGAATCACTGGCAAATACTTTTAAGATGGCAGATTCTAACATAAAATCTTCGATTTTTTGATCGATCATCCCGGCCGTGAAATAAGTGGTGGCATCCATCGCAAAGGCTAGAGCTGAAATGTCGGCAATTTTTTTCTTTACCAGGGCAAAAGAGGCTAAAGGACGTTTAAATTGGTAGCGGGTTTGGGCGTGTTGAATGGCCTTTTCCACAAGAAATTTGGCTGTTCCGGTGCATGAAGCTCCAAAAGTTGTGCGACCATAATCCAAAACGGTTAAACAAATTTTTAGTCCTCCTCCCACTGGTCCTAGAACATTCGCGGCGGGAACTTCAAGATTATCGAATTCCAAGTTACTGGTGCGCGTGCCACGCATGCCTACCTTTTCTAAACCAACTGCTGCTACTTTAAAACCGGGCATCGAAGGAGTGACAAGAAAAGCCGTTACTTTATCTTGCTTGCCTGTGGGGGTGTCGACTTCTGTTTTTGCCATGACCGTCAAAACTTTTGCGAGACTCCCATTTGTGGTCCATTGCTTTTTCCCTGTAATGCGATAAAGGTTGCGTTCAGGATCAAAAATGGCACGTGTAGTAACTCCATTAGCATCGGAACCGGCATTTTCCTCCGTCAAGGAAAATGCTGCAATGTCTTCACCTATAGCTAAAGAGGGTAACCAGCGCCCTTTTTGTTCTTCTGTTCCGAATAAAAGCAATGCCTTGAGACCAATACTTTGGTGGGCGTTGATAAAGAGCGCCGTGGAACCGCAGCGTCTTGCAATCGATTCCATGATTTTGCAGTAGGCGTATTGGGTCATGCCAAGCCCTCCATACCTTTGTGGAATTGTCATTCCCAATACGCCAAGCTGACCCAGACCTGAAATGACTTTTGTTGGGATTTCTGCCTTTCGATCAATCTGATCGGGATCAATATTTTGATCGGCAAATGCATTAACTTTTTCTAAGAGTTGCTCTGTGCGCTTTTTTTCTTCCTCCGAGACGGTGGGGAAAGGAAAAACTTGCTGAGGATCGAGTTCCCCAAAGAATAATTTTTTAGCAAGGCTAGGATTTTTCTTTTCTGAGAATAGAAGTTCTTCTGCAATCTCTCGATCTTGATTATCCATATGTCCCCTTTTGACTTCTCATGACCTAAACTGCACCATAGCATTTTCAAATATTTACTAACACAATTCGTGCCATTAATGGCAATCTCCTAAATCTCAGATAATTATGAATTTTGTTTATCTTTTTTTATAAAAATGTCACAAAAAATAAGGGCTAATATTCCATCACTAATGGAGAGATTGTATGTTTTCGAATTTGATTCCCAAAGAGACCCGTTTCTTTGATTTTTTCGAGAAGCTCGTGGATTTAACTTTAGATGCCACTCAAAAATTTTATGTGCTTGTGAAAGACAACGAAGATCCAAAACATCTTTCCATTATCGTTCAACATCTTGAACATCAAGCAGATGAGCTAACACGGGAATGCATTGAAGATTTGCATAAAACGTTTCTAACTCCCATTGATCGAGAAGACATACACAAGTTAATCAGTTGGATGGATGGAATCATTGATGGAATTGAAGAAGCGGTTGAATCGCTCATCATTTTTAAAATTAGTGAAATGCGCGCAGATTTTGAGCACTTAGCACGCATTCTTTTGATGTGTGTAGAAGAACTACATAAAGCCATTAAACAGCTTCGTTTGATGAAACATACTGAAATCAAGCAACATTGCTCTGTCATCGATGCTTTAGAAGATGAGGGAGACATTACCTTTAGACACGCAATGGGTCGCCTATTTGATGAAGAGTTAGATCCTTTGGCCGTCATCAAATGGAAAGAGATGTACGAAATCTTGGAAAAAACAATTGATCAGTGTGAGGAAGTTGCCAATATTGTCGAAGGCATTTTGATGGAGAATTCCTAAAATGTTTTTGATCATTCTCGCAGTTATTTGTGCGCTTATTTTTGATTTTGTTAATGGAGTTCACGATGCGGCCAACTCTATTGCAACAGCTGTCTCTACGCGTGTTTTTAAACCTAGAACCGCAATCCTTTGGGCGGCGGGTTTTAACTTCGCTGCAATCTTGCTATTTGTCCCACGTGTTGCAGAAACGATGTCAAGAATTGTAAAAATTCAACCAAATCATAGCGAATATGTTTTTGTTGTGTTGATTGGGATTGCCAGTGCTATTCTTTGGAATGCCTTTACCTGGTCTTTGAGTATTCCTTCAAGCTCTTCGCATGCATTAATTGGGGGTTATGCAGGGGCTGGGCTCGCACATGCGGGATGGGAAGCTTTAGATTGGGGTAAATTAAGCGAAATTTTATTCTTTATCGTTCTAGGGCCCTTTCTTGGGTTTTTTATGGGTTCTCTCTTCATGGTTTGGTTATATCGTATCTTTTATGCTTGGAGCCCTTCTAAGCTGGATGCAGGCTTTAGAAAAGCACAACTTGTTTCGGCTGCTTTTTATTCTTTGGCTCATGGAGCAAATGATGCTCAAAAAACGATGGGGATCATTTTAGCGATTTTAATTGCAGGAGGCATTTTAGGAGAGGATGAAAAGTTATCCTTATTCGATATCCACACGCTATGGATTATTTTATCTTGTCAGGCTGCATTGAGCTTAGGAACTGCTTTAGGGGGTTGGCGCATTGTCAAAACCATGGGAATGAAAATCGCAAAAATTCGTTCCGTGGGAGGCTTTTGTGCAGAGGCTGCGGGCGCCGTTACCCTGTTTCTAGCCACTTCACTGGGCGTGCCTGTTTCTTCTACTCAAACCATGACAGGAGCAATCATGGGAGTCGGATCTGTTGGGAAAAGACTTTCATCGATCAAGTGGAAGATTGTTTCTCAAATGGTTGTGGCTTGGATCTTGACAATTCCCAGTACGGCATGCTTAGCCGTAGGGATTTCATATTTGCATGCCTATTTTTTTATTTAAAAAGTCTGTAGCTTATTTTACAGGCCGATCATTCAAACTTTATTAAATCTTGTCCTGCTCACACAATTTTCTACACATAAAAAATCTCTTTTTGATAGGAAAGTTACTATCCAATTTTTGGCACAGTAACCATTTTTCTATTTTAAAAATTTTATAGAGATAAAATTATGCTTGATCCACGTATTTCTAGCCACCCCCAGTACAGTTATAATACCTATCCCATTCATGCCGTTTATGCTGAAACAGCCTATTCAGGTTATGACAACGTTTACTATGCTCCCAATTGCTTAGATTTTACCCATTTTATCCCCGCTGAAGATATTTCAGATTGGCTTCTCAATCAATTATGCGCACTTGGAAAGCTTGATGTAGGTGCATGGGCGACAGATTATTTAAAAAGCTTAAATAGGCAAGAGCTTGTTCTCGATGAAACAGAGTTTAAACTGCTTTGGAATGTTTTAAGCCGTAGTATGAAAATCCATGGAGCTCCATATGGAAGATTTAACATGGTTGAATGTTTACAAAAGGTATTTGGAGGAAAAATTGGATCGCAAGTCCATGCCTATTATGCAGGGGATGGCGTGACACAAAGCATTCTGCAGGGCTCGTATCTTTCTCGTTTCTCAGCATGGCTTACAGAAGGACAATTCACTTACATGACTAAAGAGATAGGCTTAGAAGCAGCAGAAAATAAGCATGTTTTTCAAGTGGCACTTATTAACTCAAGCGGATCTGAAGATGAATTGGATGGTTCAGTTGCAAAAGTTTCCACTTATATTGCCCTGAAAACCCTAGGAAGGTGCATTACAAAACATGATCCTAAGCTTGTCGATTCTCATACTATACCCCCGTATTTTTCACGTGTATCATGGATGGCAGATGTAAATGATCCTGCAAAGAAATATGAGCTTGTCTCCATTGCAATTTCCAGTGGAAACTTTTACGAGAAAGTGCACATTCCGCTCGATCCTATCCTTGAGCATTTTAACAAACATCTCTTTTCACATATGTTTCATATCCCCATATGTCCTATTTTGGAAGATGACAACTTTCAAGGGTTTATCGATTATTTAACGCATATTTTGCACCTTCCCTCTATCAATACTGTGAATAAAGATATTTTTCCTGTTTTGATGACCCTTATTTCTATGGGAAGAAGAGATTATGGAAACGGTTTTAAAGAACCACAACAGGGAAAAGATGCCTCCCAGAGCATGGTTTGGCAAATCGTGCATAAATTCATCGTAGGCCAACATGATGAATCGACAGTTAGCAATGTGACATCCCTTATTTTAAATTACTTTAAAAATAGAGAAGGCTCATTTAATCCAAAAATGTCCTTTGCAATCATCTGGAATACGTGTTTAAGCTTGCGAGAGCATGTTAGTTCAGAATCTTTAGACCTTATTTGTGATCAATTGTTATCGAGAGATGATTCCGCAGAATCCTACTCTATTTTTGCTTTGATGAGGCAGGGGATTTTGGAGTATGGTCTCTCGGTAGAAGAAGTGGTTCAAATGCATCAATGTTTTGCACTATTGGCACTAGGGAGTAAGCGTCCACTATTTAATCATGCTGGTATAAGGATTATCTTAACTAAACATGAAGGTTTGCCAGCTATTCGAATTCAAGAAGACGGGTATTCCATTTTTCTTCGAATGGATCCATTGCAAGGCTATCATACCTGCGTAAAAACTGTCGTAGGAAATACACATCATCAAAAGTATTTGAAAGCACTTTTTGACGCCTATATGCCGCTTAATACTTTTTATCCAAATGAAGGGTCACAGCTATCTCCTTATCACTTTCATCTAAAAAATCTTCTTTATCCTCTCCAAGAAGCGATTTATGCAAATACTGGTGTTCAAAATGATTTCTTATTTTGCTTGAATTTTTACTTATTAGCGACATGCCAAACATGCATTCCAGAACAACTTTATCTAGAAGCGCTTATTCACAATTTTCCTGTTGTGCATGCGAATGTAGATGAGAAAAAGCAAGTGATATTAACAGAACAAATTCACAATTTATTGGTTTTCTCCAATGTACCTTGGGGAACAAAGTTGTTCGAGAAATTTGCTTTTCATCAAAAACAATATTCGCCCTTGCAGTCTTGGATACTGGCCTTAGCAGGTATTCAAAGTTCACACGTATATGCGTCTTATCTGTGGAAAGAATCTCCGTTTGTGCTTTTAGACGAATCATGCGCAATGCAATTAATTAAAACCATGCGATTTGCGAGCCCACATTATATTTTTGATATTCTTTCTAAAATGAAGCTGGGAACATTTAAAAATGTTTCTGAATGTTACAGTCTGGTTTTAGAACTTGCCTCTACTTATCAAAAATTACCCATAGATCAAATTGTTAAATTTTTAGAAGTAATCAGACATATATTGGAAAATACGCGCTTAAATAGATATTTAAAGCAATTTGAAAATGAAAGCCACTTCATATTTGGCCAATTTCTGAATACTCTTTGTGAGGCAGGGCATTTAACCTTTGCGCATGAATTTTTACTCTTTTTAGTGCGTCATAAAATTATTCATTCTACTCGTCATGAAATATGGACATCTTTATTAGAAAAAACATTGCAAAAAGGATCGATTGAATCAAGTGTCACTTTGTGGAATGAAGGAAGAGACTTTCAGGTTTGGAAACCGATTCCAAGGCATTTTTATCCAATCGTGGATTTAGCTACACGTTTGATTGGAACGCATTTTCACAAGGATCAGCAAAAAATGATCAATTTGATTTGCAAGACAAGTCCATTACCTGATGCAGAAATCTATTCTCATCGATTAAGAAGCCTTGTTCAAAACCACATAAGAAATGGAGGAAAAGTTGTTGTAAGCGCATCAGTTCCCTCTAGCTATATGGCTTATTTGAGCGAGGATGACAAAATGGATATTCAGCTTAATGCTTTAAAACAAGAGATTGACTCGTTACATGTTGAGTCTGCCGCAGCATCTATCCAACGTTTGGCTTCGAGGTGTCTGAAAAACCACTCGGAGGAATTAAAAAAGATTGTTAGACAATTTTTCTCCACATTTATTGCGGAACAGAAGAAATATCAAAATAAAAGGATTTTACAAAAGATTCAAGGGATCATTTTGAGTCCTGATATCCAACATTTGCAGATTGAACAAAATGAGAAGGTGACTTGGATTTTTACCATTCTTCAAAATCTTTCTAAGAAAGATTTTTTAATGGAGTTTAATGAACTGCTTTCTCTTCTACTTGACGAAGTTTTGCCTGACTATCATCGCTACCCCATTCAAACAGAATTTTGTTTAGATACTTTATTGGAGTATTCAGACATTTCTAGAGGTTTAAAAGAGACCCTGCAAGTTCGTCAATTACATCTGATCAATTATAGCCTATCGCTCGGTTCTAAAGACAAATTTTCTCGTCTTATACAGAATCTAATCATGTGGAAAACTTCTCAAGGCTTTCTTGGGGATCGCAAAAAACATTTGTATGATCTGAGCATAGAAACATTACAAAAGTCAGATGCAACGGTTGAGGAGGTGCTTGGCTTCCACCATTTGTGGAAAGCGGTTGTATCGGAAAGAAGCATGGAAAAGCATCATATCAAAGTGATTGAAGAGCTTATTAAAACATTGACACATTACGCAAATCTTCCTTTTGCATCATTTTGGGGCGACTATATATGTAAGCATTTTGTCGAGCTGAATGCTGAGACTGTGCAAGCCCTTATCTTGTTAGGCAATCATCTATTACCAGCTGATGAAAATGGTTTTAAATCTTTGTTGATCAGTTCCTATGATAAAAAAATGACAGTTGAGGCAAGTGACTGCTTGATTTGGGAAGCTTTGCTAGATGTTTGCATGGAGAAAAAAAATTACGGGCCTATTTACCATTTGATTTCGCTAGAGCGCTTTGTTGTACGTGATAATTTCAAGACAGAATATTCAAAGGCTCTTCTCAATGCCTTAAAAAAGACTTCACAGGTTGATAATATCCTTTTAAGCGCATACATAAAATTGATTGCAGCTATGGATACGCAGAAAACCCGATATTGGATGGATCTGATTAAAAAAGTAAGTGCACAGGGATCTCGCAAAATCAAAGAGCAATTGGTTGACATTTTTAAGGAAATTTTTATTAGAAAAGATCGTTTGAAAACATTCCCAAAGACAAAATTTGCTTGTTTAAATGAAATCTTTCCATTAATCGAAAAAAGTCGTTTATTCTCCGTTGAATTGTGGATAAAAGATCCGGATCTTGCAGCCTTTTTGGAAGTTGAAGAATTACAGGCCGAAAAAAAGGAGTTTTATGAGCGTCTATATAAGCTAGGCCACAACAAGGGATTGATCCTTCCTGAATATGCAAATGGCGATAATGTCGAATATCTTATCGATCATCCTGTTCAAGAAATGGTTATCAAGGCTTTCCAGATCCTTAAGCAAAGATTTGAAGGACAAGCTTCGCTTAAGGATGAGCAAAATTTGTTAACAATACTAAAAAAATCTTGCATGAAAGGTTTTGCATCCAAAAAATTAATTCCTAAACTAGTTGAGCTCATAGAAGTTTATATGAAGGGAAAAGAATTTGCTTTGATCGATCCAATCTTTGAGGTTTGCTGTGAACATTCCAACAGCGCGATCAGAGATAAAATGAAGGATACATTTCCCCATTTTTTGGCTTCTCAAAAATCTAAGCATTTTACATTTATTTTAAAACGCGTGCAGGAGCTTTCTAATTCAGGACATGTCCTTTTTCAGGTGTTACATAATGATAGCATGCATGAAGCTTTTCCTCCAGATCAGTTAGATGAATTATTTGTCAGAGCCATTACAGCAAGAATGGTAAGGGATATGAATTATGAAAATGCGGAATTTTTTTACGCGTATTTCTTAAAATTTAAGCCTTACCCCGCCGAAAAAGCTCTTTGCTTAGAAGCATTTGGAAAATTTATGCTTGCACAAAGAAAACTTAATTCGGACACATTTAATCGTTATTTCAGCGCCTATTTGGTACTTTGGATTAAACAATTTCCTGAACAAAAAAAAATTCATGAGCTTGCCTTATTAGATGAGAACCCGATTAGCGACTTTTTAGACAGTTCTGTTAGCGAAAAAGTTTTCGAGTTTTGCAAAGGGGTGTTCAATGGGATTACATTTGAATTTATCTCTAAAGCATCTAATCAAGAAGTCATTCTCAAGCATTTGAAATCTGTGATGAATATTCTTTTACTGATGTTTGAGAACACTACGGGGAAGAAAAAAGGTGAGTATCTAAAGATCTTGCATGGTCATCTAGATAAATATTTCTTTTGTTATCTTTTTGGCAATAACGTGAACCGACAAGATTATAAAGATATTATAACTAGCATTGATTTAGATAAGATTTCCGCCTCTATTTATTATAGACTCCGAATTTTCTTCTTCGAAGGCCAAGAAATTTCTCATCCTCTGAATTTAGAGAACAAAAAAAAGGCTGAATGCGTTGTGGACCTTATTAAGCTATTGACGACTCATCCAAATAATTATCACTTTCCGATGTCTCTTCGTTTGTTTACCAAGTTTGAAACATTGCTGATTCAGGAAAATGTGGATGCATATCTATCATGTTTTCAGGTGATATGGAAGGATGTTCAAACGAATAAACTTTCTTTCAATTTACTTGCACGGTTTAGTGGAATTTTTAAAAAATGGTTAGGTACGTCCAATCAGTTTTCAGGAAAACAAAAAGGGGAAAAATTAATCGCCATTTTTAGAATTCTCTCAAAAGGCAATGCGACTGCACGCTTAGCTTGTCTAGACCTATTTGTCAAATTCGGGAAACTATTTTTAAAATCTAACGCATATGAATACTTGCTAAGTTTAAAATATTTGCTCAAGAACTTAAAGGAGGATGATAACTCTTTAGTGAATGCGGTTGTTGATCATCTAAAGAATGAATTATGGTTAGAATATCCAAAAGAGAAAATGGACCTTTTAGAGGAAGCTATTCTCATCTATTTAGATCAGCCGGATCTTTCTCAGATAAAAAGAAGTCTCCTTCTTATGCATGAATTTGAGAGCCTTCTTATCAATCAAAGAGAAGATTTTTATCTTTCGTGCACAGAAAAAATTGCATCAAAATTCAATCTAAATAGCTTATTAAAGGGCCATTCTTCTGCAAAGCATTCTTCCCACACTTTGCTCAAATATTATGTGTGTTTGTTTGGTAAATGGCCTGAGTTTGATCTCAAAGGAAGTCATGGGATTGCAGAAGAAGAGAGAGCTGAAATTGTTGTCGAAATACTTTCTGCTCTTTTAGAAAAAAAATCGGAAGATAGTCTCAAAAGCGGAATGGCAATCCTAAAAGAGTTTGGATCCCTGGTGATCGAGCAATTCTTTTCTCGCTATAGGGAGTTTTTTGATGTTTATTTAAATATTGCGCATGAAGAAAAAGCATTTGTTAAACCTGTGATAGACTTGTTTATATGTCATGGCGTCTATTTGGTCAAAGCAGAACAAAAGACTTCGATAGAGCTATTCTCGAAAGTCTTAGAGCTTATGCAAGGCTTTTTAGAACAAGAGGATTTTTTTGAAAAAGGAACTGAATTATTTAAAAAAACTTTAAGTATCGGTCTTTTTTCTGAACATTTTGCCTTTTTTTATGCCAAAATGCGTGTGTTTGGAAATCACATGTTTTCTTGCATGAAAGCATGCCAAGTTGACCAGATTCGGTCGGTTTATAAACATGACTTCTTGCCATTGTTATTTCTTGAGATTGAGAATTATCGAGTGCCTACCATGAACTTAAAGGAAAGGGTGCAGCGGATCGAAGAAATGACGTACTGGATGAATACATTCGCAAGCGCTTTTTCCTTAAGTCAAAATGTGTGCAAAACCGATGAGTTTGAAAGTCGCTTACAGATACTGTGCTCTTTTATAGCAAGGTCAGAGGAAGGTACTCAATGTGTTGAAGAGCTTTTCCAATATTTAGAAAATAAACTATTATTTAATTTGGTCTATCTAGCAATAGGTTCTGCATCCGATCGATTCCCTGTGTCTTATAGTTTTTATATGCTGCAATACATCCAAGAGGTTTTAAAAAATCGCAGCGTGGAAGAGCGGGATCAATATGGTTACCAATTATTGTATGATTGTTACCAGGTCTTTTGGGATTTATTAAAAACAAAAGGTTTTTTTGAATTTAATGGTTCTCCTTTAATCCAATATTTTATAAAAATTTTCTTTTTTCATGGGGAGGAATTGCGGGATCTCTATGGATCGGTAATAGGGACACATTTTTTTTCAAAGCTGACTCTTCAAATTGCTGAAGTGATAATAAAAGCCAGAGATCATTTAAAGGATTTTGACGCATTTAAATTTCGAGCGTATTACCTCGAGTTCATGACATTCCTATTTGAAGCAAACGAGAAAGGTGCTTTTCTTGGTCAATCAAAAGAGCTCTATCGTTTGGTTGATCAAGCAATCACGATGTTAGTGAATGAAGATCCGCACCACAGCAAGATTGAGGAGATGAATGTGATGCTTTTCTATCGCTGCATTGTGCTTTTAATTAGTACTATTCAGAGTGAATCTCCAGATATAAATGCCCATCCGCCGCTTTTAAAGCTCACGGCATTTATGATGGAGAAGAACCTTTTGGGATTTTGTATGCCTGCATTAAGAAGTTCTTTGAATGTGAAAATTTTCGTTGAAAATGATGTTGAGGAAATCGATTTGCATGCGAAGCAAAGCAATGAAATCGTCAATATCCTCGTTCAATCGCGGGCCCTTGTAAACAAGTTTAATGCGCACACATTTTCAAAATACTACGTAGAATTGTTTAAATTTATCTTTGAAGCGA